>CAJLYO010000071.1 GCA_905210885.1 uncultured Eubacteriales bacterium
TGTGCTTTGATTTGCATAATTTATTTGAAGGGACGGCGCAGATGACACGTTTGGCAGATACAATTAAACGCTATGATTTTATTTCTATGGCATGCGTCTTTGCCTTATTTACAATAGGGCTTATTTTTGTGTACAGCGCAGCAAAGACTTTGGATGCAAGCGTTAAATATACAGCGGTACAGCTTGTTGCAATGCTTATGGGAATTGTTTTAATATATTTTATTTCTCTTATGGACTATGACGATATACTTTCCTTTTGGAAATATATAACCGGTGCGTGCGTGTTTGTGCTTTTGCTCGTTCTTGTTATCGGGCAGGGCAAGGAAAGCACCGGTACAAAGGGCTGGATACGGTTCGGCGGCATCGGTATACAGCCGGCGGAGCTTGTTAAAATCGGCTTTATAATTACCCTTTCAAAGCACCTTGAATATGTGGGCGATGATATTAATTACATTAAAAATGTACTGCTGTTGCTTGCACATCTTGTAGTTCCTGTTTTTCTTGTTATGCTTCAGCCTGATTTCGGAACGGCGATGGTGTTTATTTTTATATTTGTCGTGATGCTCTTTGTAAGCGGAATCGACAGAAGATATATTATAGCGGCTCTTGCCTCGTTTGCGATCTTGGCGGCTGTTGCATGGAAGTTTGTTTTAAATTCTATACAAAAGCAGCGGTTTTATGCCTTTTTCTATCCTGAGGCCGCGCCGACAACTTACGGTTATCATGTAATGCAAAGTAAAATTGCTATAGGCTCAGGCGGGTTTTCCGGAAAAGGTCTGTTTCACGGTATTCAGACCCAGCTTGGCATACTTCCCGAAAAGCATACGGACTTTATATTTTCCGTAATCGGCGAGGAGGGCGGCTTTGTTATTTCCGTGCTTGTGGTTCTGCTTATGATTACGCTTATCATACGCACCGTCGTTATAGCCAAAAATGCACGCAGTGACGGAGGAAGCATGATTTGCATAGGAATTGCCGCTATGTGGCTGTTCCACTTTCTTGAAAATATAGGCATGACCGTGGGACTTATGCCTGTTACGGGTATACCGCTGCCCTTTGTGAGTTACGGCGGTTCGTCACTTCTTACCAATTTCATTGCCCTCGGGCTGGTGCAAAATGTGTATATGCGAAAAAAATCAATAACGTTTTTTTAAAAAACTTGTCATATGGATAATAATGTGTTATAATAGCTTTATTGGTGTGAATTTTCATGTAATATCTGCTGATTAAATGAAAGGAATGAACATATAATGAAAGAACAGTTGGAAAACATAAAAAATTCAGCTGCGCAGGAATTAAGCGGTGTTAACTCAAAAGAACAGCTTGAAGCGTTTCGGGTACGCTTTTTGGGCAAAAAAGGACTTTTGACAGACGTACTTAAGGGAATGGGCAAGCTGTCTGCGGAGGAGCGCCCGGTAATCGGTCAGATTGCCAATGAGGTGCGCGGTTTTATTGAAGGTGAAATTTCCGCATTGCAGGAAAAAATACACCGTGAGGAACTCGAAAGAAAGCTTGCCGCCGAGACAATCGATGTAACAATGCCCGGCAAGACATTTGAAAGCGGACGTCCTCATCCTCTTACAATAGTGCTTGACCAACTGAAAAATATATTTTTGGGTATGGGCTTCAGCATTGCCGAAGGTCCGGAAATCGAACTTGATTATTATAATTTTGAGGCGCTTAATCTGCCGAAGGATCACCCGGAGCGCGATACTCAGGATACATTTTACATTACCGAAAATGTACTTTTGCGCACACAGACTTCCCCTGTTCAGATAAGAACAATGGAAAAGCAAAAGCCGCCGATACGCGTTATTGCCCCGGGTCGTGTGTTCAGAAGCGATAATATTGACGCAACTCATTCTGCGGTGTTCCACCAGATTGAGGGTCTTGTTGTTGATAAGGGTATAACCATGGCAGACCTTAAGGGTACCCTTGAAATTTTCTGCAAGAAGCTCTACGGTGATGACATTCGGGTTCGTTTCAGACCTCATCATTTTCCGTTTACAGAGCCCAGTGCCGAGATGGATATTTCCTGCCCGTCATGCAACGGCAAGGGCTGCCGTGTGTGCAAGGGAGAAGGCTGGATTGAAATTCTCGGTGCCGGAATGGTTCACCCCAAGGTTTTGAGAACATGTGATGTGGATCCTGAGGTGTACAGCGGTTTTGCTTTCGGCATAGGACTTGAGCGTATTGCTATGCGTCAGTTTGACATTGACGATATGCGCTTGTTCTACGAAAACGATTTGAGATTTTTAAAACAATTCTAAAGGAGTGTATGAGAAATGAAAGTTCAATTAAGCTGGCTTAAAGATTATGTTGATTTCGACGTTACTCCCAAGGAGTTTGCCGAGGATATAACCGTCAGCGGTACTATGGTTGAGTCCATAGAACAGCAGGGCGAGAACATAATTAATGTTGTAACAGGTAAAATACTTAAAATAGAAAAGCATCCCGATGCCGACAAACTTGTTGTTTGCCAGGTTGACGTGGGCGATGAAACCGTGCAGATAGTAACAGGTGCGACAAATGTTTTCGAAGGTGCGATTGTGCCTGTCGCAAAGGATAACTCAACTCTGCCCGGCGGAAAAATCAAAAAGGGTAAATTAAGAGGCGTTGAAAGCTGCGGCATGATGTGTTCTGACGAGGAACTCGGAATAGCTACAAAGCCTGCCGAAGGCATTCTGATACTTGACGAAAATACGCCTGTCGGCAAAGATATACGCGATGTGCTTCATATAAACGAGTGTGTTGCGGAATTTGAAATTACCTCAAACAGACCGGACTGCTTAAGCGTTATCGGACTTGCGCGCGAGGTTGCCGCAACTTACGATAAGCCCCTTAATGTTAAAAAGCCTGTTGTTAAGGAGTCCGGCGGAGATATAAACGATTACATTAAAATCGAAGTTGCGGACAAGGAGCTTTGCCAGAGATACACGGGCAGAGTTGTCAGAAACGTGAAAATCGGACCTTCTCCCGAATGGCTTTCACGCCGTCTTGAAAACGCCGGTGTACGTTCAATAAATAATATTGTCGATATCACAAACTATGTTATGCTTGAGTACGGTCAGCCTATGCATGCATTTGACCTGCGGACAGTAGGCGGAAACAAGATAGTTGTGCGCCGTGCAAATGACGGAGAAAAGCTTACTACTCTTGACGAAATCGACAGAACCCTGGATGACTCCATGCTTGTAATTGCCGATGCCGATAAGGCTATAGGTGTTGCCGGTGTAATGGGAGGTATGAACAGCGAAATCGAAAACGATACCACGGATATTCTCTTTGAAAGTGCAACGTTTATGGGAAGTTCTGTCAGAAAAACCGCGAAAAAGCTTGGACTCAGAACAGAAGCTTCGGCACGCTATGAAAAGGGTCTTGACCCTCATAACACACTTGATGCAGTTAACAGAGCGTGCGAACTGGTGTGCGAATTTGGTGCAGGCGATGTTGTAAACGGAATTATAGATATTTACGATAAACTCCCCGAAAACAACGTTATACCGTTTCGCCCGGAAAAAATCAATGCTTTTTTGGGCACGGATATTTCAAAGGACGAAATGCTTGCAGCATTTAAAAATCTTGAAATAAAGCTTGACGGCGATAAACTTGTTATACCTACATTCAGAGCGGATATAGAAGGCGAAGCCGATGTAGCGGAGGAAGTTGCGAGAATTTACGGCTACAATAAGATTCCGTCAACCCTTATGCGCGGTGCTGCAATGGTAGGCGAAAAAACCGACAAGCAAAAAACCGAAGATTTGGTTAAGAGCACCCTTAATTCAATCGGATTTTATGAGTGCATTACCCTGTCGTTTAATTCGCCGAAAATTTATGACAAGTTAAATATCAAACCTGACGATTATATAAGAATCTCCAATCCTCTTGGAGAGGATCAAAGCATAATGAGAACAACCGTTATCGGCTCTATGCTTGAAACCGTTGCAATTAACTATAATTACAGAAACGAAGCTGCAAGCCTTTTTGAAATAGGCACAAAATACCTGAAAAAAGAAGACAGCGAGCTTGCTGACGAAAAACAGGAAATTGTTGCGGCAATGTACGGAAACGGTGTTGATTATTATACCGCAAAGGGTGTTTTGGAAAAGCTTTTTGAGGTTTTCGGAATAACATATTACGAAATAGAGCGCGAGACGGAAAACCCGATTTTCCATCCCGGTCAGAGTGCAAATATTATGCTGCGCCGCAAAAAGTGCGCAACTGTGGGACGTGTTCACCCCACGGTTCAGAAAAACTTCGGCATTAATGTTCCTGTTTATATGGTTGTTATCGATTTTGACGCAATTATGGAAAACAAACGCATGAACAGAACATACAAGCACTTGCCGAAATACCCGGCTGTTACCCGTGATATTGCTCTTATAGTTGATGACAACGTTGCAGTAAGAACAATCGAGGACGTAATACGCAAAACAAAGACTCAGATTATCGAGTCCTATAAACTGTTTGACGTTTACAAGAGCGACGCCTTGGGCGAGGGCAAAAAGAGCGTTGCGTATTCAATAGTTTTCCGTTCTATGGACAAAACTCTTACAGATGATGATGTTAATGCTGTAATGAATGATATTTTGAAACGTCTTGAGGACACATGCGGGGCAAAGCTTCGCGAAATGTAATCTATAACGAGGAGGGGTATTATGGACGAAACAACAAAATTTAAACTCCAGGATATGGGCGACAACTATGCCCGTGAGATTATCCTTACGGTGTATAATGCGCTTAAGGAAAAGGGGTACAACCCCATAAGCCAGATAGTGGGATACATTTTGTCCGGCGACCCGACTTATATAACAAGTCATAATAATGCCCGTTCCATTATCCGAAAACTGGAGCGTGATGAGCTTTTAGAGGAGCTTGTCAGAGAGTATTTAAAGGATAAATAAGGGGTGCAGAGATTTGAATAAAGCAGTGAAAACTGTTAGCTTTATTGTCGCGGCAACCTTTTTATCCAAGGTTTTCGGGTTGCTGCGCGATGTTTTTATAGGCAGCTTTTACGGTACCGGTGCCGAAGCAACGGCATTTCTGAGTGCAAGCTCGATTCCTGTGCTGTTTTTCGACCTGACATTGGGCGCCGCAATACTGTCAAGCTTTATACCCGTGTTTAACGGTTATCTGAAAAAAGGCGATACAAAAAAAGCTTTTGAGTTTTCAAACAGCTTTATCAACCTTGTGTTCCTTATCACATTCGCATTTTGCATAGTCGGTTCGATTTTTTCGCAGACGCTGGTTAACGTTATTGCTCCGGGGCTTGACCCGGCGGTAAAAAAACTTACGGGACAGCTGCTTATTATACTTTTGCCGACTACTGTTTTTACCGGGCTTGCATACTGTGTAGTGGGCATACTTCAGTCCTTTGACGAGTTTAATATTCCTGCTGTAATAAGCCTGGTTTCAAATGTTGCGGTTATTGCGTATTTGTGGCTTTTTAACTCGAAATTCGGAGTTTACGGTCTTGCGGCGGCAATGCTTTTCGGCTGGAGCCTTCAGCTTTTTATACAGCTGCCGTCACTTAAGAAAAAGGGATATCGCTACAGTTTTAAAATTGACATTAAAAACGAGGGTATACGGGAAGTTGTGCGGATTTCCGTGCCTATTCTGATAGGCTCGTGGGTTCAGCCCATAACCGTTTTGATTAACAAAAACTTTGCTTCGTATATGAACGGAGGAAGTGCGGTTTCCGCTCTCGATTATGCTAACAGGCTGTTTATAATAATTGTGGGAGTTTTTGCTTTTGCAATTACAAATTATATTTTCCCTTCCGTTTCAAGAATTGATACCGAAACGGAAGGCAGTGAGTTTGTAAGCGTAATGAAAACCTCGATTAGGTCTATTGTGCTTATCGTTGCGCCTATATTTGCCGGAATGATGATACTTTCCCGGGAAATAATCACAATTGTTTATGCAAGAGGCGAGTTTAACGAGCTTTCCGTGAAGCTTTGCTCAACAGCTCTCTTTTATTATTCCGTTGGTATGATAAGCTACGGTGTTAATGAAATTATTAATAAGTGCTTCTATGCCATGAAAAAAGCGTATGCGCCCATGCTTGCCTCGCTTTGCGGAATTGCGGTTACCGTTGTACTGTCATTGTTTTTGAAGAACATCGGTATAGGCGGACTTGCCTTAAGCGCCTCGCTGGGACTTATAACGGTGACGGTGATTTTATCGTTTATGGTTAACAAAATATTCAGCGGCTTTATTGACGCACCGTTTTTGACAAGCGTATTTAAAACGCTTTTGTGTACGGCGGTTATGGCTGCTGCCGGAATTGCGGTACGCCATTTTACCGCAAACCTCGGAAGTATTGTGTGCACGGCTTGCACCGTTATAGTATGCGCGCCCGTTTATTTTGTTTTGCAGTATATATCAGGCAATCAGGAACTGCGCTCGGTAATGGCGCGCAGAGAAAAGGAGTGATTTGCTCTAAAATGAACAGTATTATTAAAAACAGCCTTGTTTATAAATGGCTTCATGCTTTTGTCCTGTGGATTGCGGGCAAGTGGAACAGCAGCATTATCGGGGGCTTGTTTATTAAGGACAGGCATGATGTTAAGACCAAACAGCTTGGCGTACAATGTTTTAAATGCCCCGGTTAATTTTTTAAATAAGCTTAAGATGCCGGAATGTTTCAGAAAATGGGGTCAGGGTAGCTGCCTTATAGGTCTGATTTCCCATTTTGAGTGGTTTGTATATCTTGCGATATTTGCCGCTCCGTTCGTGCCCACTTTTGCGTGCCTTGCGCTTGTTGGTATAGCATTTATTTCATACGTAATTTACAGGCTTTTTGTCGCCGACGAAAAAATCAGCATCGATTCCTTCGGCTTTTTGCTGATACTTTTACTGGTTATTTTCGGCGTGTGCGCCGTAACTTCGCTGGCGCCGGCAGCAAGCGTTAAGATATACATGGTGTATCTGCCCTTTATTGCTTTTGTTTTTCTTACCATAAGGGCGCTTGATACCAAGGACAAGGTGAAAACCGCCGTTACGGTTTTTGTCACTGCCGGTCTTTTGGTGTCGCTTTACGGAATTTATCAGCAGTTTTTCGGTGATAATCTGGGACATGCCTGGCTTGACGACGAAATGTTTGAGGATATAACGGTGCGTGTTTACTCAACATTGGAAAACCCAAACGTTTTGGGCGAGTACCTTCTGTTGGTTTTGCCCCTTTCCGCGGCTATGATATGGTCGTGCAAAAAGCTTATGTCAAAGCTTTATTTTTCCGGCGTTTTCTGTGCTGCCGCGCTTTGTATGATTTTTACTCAGTCGCGCGGCTGCTGGCTTGGACTGATACTTACTGCCGCTGTTTTTGCGGTACTTGTTGACAAAAGACTTGTATTTGCCGGAGTTGTTGTGCTTTTGTGTCTGCCGTTTGTGCTGCCGCAAAGCATTATTGCGCGTTTTACAAGTATAGGCAACCTATCCGATTCATCTTCATCATACAGGCTGTACATCTGGCTCGGCACAATTGCGATGCTTAAGGACTTCTGGCTTTACGGCATAGGTCTGGGCAGTACGGCGTATAATCAGGTTTATCCCTTTTATTCCTACAGCGGAATAATTGCCCCCCATGCGCACAATCTGTATTTGCAGATAATGTGCGAAACGGGTATAAGCGGACTTGTGGTATTTTGCCTGTTTATAATTGTTACGCTGAAAAAAATATTTACCGGCTACCTTGCCGATAAAAAAGGAATGTATGGTATTATATGCGCCGCAGTGATTGCCGGTTTGTTCGGTTTTCTTCTGCAGGGCATGTTTGATTATGTTTGGTACAACTACAGAGTATTTTTAATGTTTTGGATATTTATAGGAATGGGAATAGCTTC
>CAJLYO010000072.1 GCA_905210885.1 uncultured Eubacteriales bacterium
AGTATGCACAGGACAGCGACAATGGAAAGTGGCCCACAAAGCTTATGCAGAAAACGTATGTTACGGATGAACAGTACAAAACCGCAGACCAGACAAAACAGGCTTACTCCCAGTCGGAGGATATGACTTTTGACTACGGCGAGGAGGGCACAAACAAGTATTTTTCAATGACCACGGTAACGGAAGCCGGCGACCCGGTTGCGTTTGCCGGAATGAGAATGGGCGAAAAGAAAGGCTTTTTCGGAAAAACATATTTTCTGACCTTCGGCATGGACTACAGAACAAGTCAGGAGGATATTGACAACGAGGACGCAGAGCCTGTTATTCAGGTATATGCGGAGCTTCCCGTTAAGCCGTCGTTTGCAAACAGCCAGGTTACGGAAAACGGCGGAAAAACCCTTATTTGGAACGTAAAAGAGGGCAAGTACAATTCAATTTGCATGATGTACACCATTCCCAACATTACAAACATTGCAATTATAGTTGCTCTGCTTGTTATCATCATTGTTGCGGTAATCCTGTTTGTATTGAACAAGAAAAAGAAAAATACCCTTACGGACGCTGAAATCGTAAACGACGCTCTTGACAATATCGAGGGCAAAACGGACTCCGACGGATTTGTGGACGACCCGTTTGCTTCAATGACCGATGAGGAAATAAACACTGATATCGAGGACGAACCCGAAACCGAAGCCGAGGCAGAAACCGAAACCGAGGCAGAAACCGAAACCGAGGCGGAAACCGAACCGGAACAGCCGGAGAAAACGGAAGACAACGAATAACAAACACAAACCGGCACGCAGATTAAAGCATGCCGGTTTATTTGTAGTTACCGGGCAAAGCGATTGTCACATCACGCTGTACACAACGTTATTTCCTGTCACCGTAGGGGCAGATATTATCTGCCCGAAAAAATGTTAATATAGTATTCGTTATTTCTGTCACTTTTTGGTGGCAAAAATAAATCCCACCACCGCTTGCGCGGTCCCCCTCCCTTTAGGCAAGGGAGGCATAAAAGCCAGCCTTGTAAACCAAGACTTGTTACAAAGTTCACAGGACATTCCCGCAAAAAATGCGGCTATAGTTTTGTATTACGAATATTTCGGGGCATACTAACAAAAAACAAAAAAGGAGTTTTGGAAATGAGCGACATAATGAAAAACATAAAAAAATCCGAGGTTCTTGTTTTAAAAGACCAGATAGACTGCAGTGACGGGCAGGTTGTAAGCAAAACCCTCGCACAAAATTCCGCAGTAAGCATAACACTTTTTGCCTTTGACAAAGGCGAGGAAATCAGCACCCATGCCTCCGGCGGCGATGCGCTTGTTACCTGTCTTGAAGGCACGGGCAAAATAACGATTGACGGAATCGAGCATATTTTAAACCAAGGCGACGCAATCGTAATGCCGGCAGGTCACCCTCACGCGGTATACGGACAGGAAAAGTTCAAAATGCTTTTGACGGTGGTATTTTAACAGCAGAAAAATGTTGGGACGGTGAAAAAACATGGAGTGGAGCAGGGTAAAATCGATTTTGATATGCGTTTTCGTGGCGGTGAATATATTTTTGATTGCCGTTTATATAAAGGGAAGCACAACCGAAATAACGGTGGACGCACAAACCGTTTCAAACACCGTTACGGTGCTTAAAAACAATAGTATTTCCGTTGACAAAAACCTTATCCCCACAAAATCCTCCGACATGCCGGTGTTCAATATCACAAGCGCAAAACCGTCCGTTTCGGAATATGCCGCGGTTTTATGGGAAAATGCGAAGGCAAACGGCGGCGATTACTTTAATCCCGATTATTGCAAAACCGAAAACGATACCGTGACGTACACTGCGGCGGAGCAGGGCACAATTGCGGACGTTAAGAAAAACATAAAGAAAACCGGTATTTTGGATAAGTTCAATTACAGATGCTCTGAGACAGAGGAGTCGCTTGAATACAAAATTGTTTTTGACAACTGCAGCGTTGAGGATATATGGGTAAAGGCAAGCCTTTCCGGAGGCACGGTGACGGTCACCGCGAAAAACTGCCTGGGCGGCACGGTAAGCGAGGCAGGGTACTGCACCGTAAAGACCGCCCCGGAAATCCTTATTTCCTTTGCGTCCGCGATAAAACCGAAAAACCCGGTTAAAATTGTTTCAATGGAAAAGGCGTACATCGCAGGCAGCAGAAGCGGTGAAATCCGAACTGTCACCGTTTCGCCGGTATGGAAAATAACCGCCGCCGACAACGCGGTGTACTACATAGATATGAGGAACGGAGATTTGCTTTCGGTATGACAGACAAAAAAGTTGTTAAGGCTTACGCAAAAGCCGCCGGCGCGGACCGCTGCGGCATTGCGCCGGTGCGTATTTACGATGAGCTTTTGCCGCGGCTTGAGGCGCGCGGCTTTGTGCCTTTTACACGGACAAACCTTGAAATGCGCATTAACCCTTTTTTGCACATGAAATCGGCAAAATCCGCAATTGTGTGCCTGTTTAAGTATATTGACGGCAGCGACACCTCCGTTGCGCGCTATGCACGGGGCGGAGATTATCACCCGTATGTAAAAGAACGTCTGAGAAAAATCTGCGATATGCTGGGCGAAGGCAATAAATACAGGCTTTTGGTGGACACCGGCGGATTATGCGACAGGTATCTTGCATACCTTGCCGGGCTCGGATTTTACGGAAAAAACAATCTTTTTTACGCCGACGGTCTGGGCAGCCGGTTTTACATCGGCTCAATTCTTACCGACTTGGAAATAGAGCCGGACACTCCACTTTCAAAAACCTGCTTAAACTGCAATTTGTGCATAAAGCACTGCGCCGGCGGCGCGCTGGGCGAGGATTACACCTTTGACGTTAATAAATGCGCTTCGTATCTGACTCAGAAAAAAGAAGCTCTTACCGAGGAGGAAAAGGAAATTGCCGGCCGCGGCGGATATACCCTGGGCTGCGACATATGCGCGGACGTCTGCCCTCTTAACAAGCCTTGACAAAAAAACAAGCCGGCAAAAAAGCCGGCTTATTAATATGTATGTGATTAGTTTTCCTCTTTATGATTAGCAAAACATTCACTGCAGTAAATGGGACGGTCATTCTTGGGCTTAAACGGAACCTTTGCTTCACCGCCGCACTGAGCGCATACTGCCACATGCATTTCTCTTGACGCTCTTATTGCTTCCTTTCTTTTTTGACGGCACTCTTTGCATCTAATAGGCTCATTCTGGAAGCCTTTTTCAGCATAGAATTCCTGTTCGCCGGCTGTGAAAACAAATTCCTGACCACAGTCCTTGCATACTAATGTCTTGTCTTCGTACATTGTTTTTTCCTCACTTTAAATAAATATTTCCTTCCGCGACCGGACTTGCACCGGTTTTCACAAAAACGCGCTTTACATGTATAAGCTACACGGAAACATCACGGCGAAACGTTTAATCCGCCAAAACAGCCGAGATCTTTTTCTTTATGCGCTGCAGCGCATTGTCAATAGACTTGGGGGATTTTGCCGTGTGCTCGGAAATTTCAATATAAGAGCAGCCCTGTAAAAAAAGCTCAAATACCTCATATTCAAATTTGCTCAGCGCCTTTTTAGCCTTTTCCTTAATTTCAGAAACTGTTTCCGAATCAATCACCATTTCTTCGGGGTCGCTTGCGGTTTCCTGCGTTATTGTGTCAAACAGAGTCATTTCCGACTCATTCTCAAACGCCGGACGGTTGAGAGAAATGTACGAGTTAAGCGGAGTATGTTTGTTTCTTCTTGAGGATTTTACGGCGGTTATAACCTGGCGTGTTATACACAGCTCTGCAAAGGCTTTAAAATTCGGGTTTTTCTCGGAATTATAATCCCTGATCGCCTTATAAAGCCCTATCATACCCTCCTGAACAATATCATCTGTGTCCGCACCCACAAGAAAATACGCCCTTACCTTCCTGCGCACAAAGTTCTTGTAGCGGTGCAGCATTTCCTCCTCGGCACATTTGTCTCCGCCCGCCGAAAGGGAAAGTAATTCTTCGTCTGATAGCTGTTCGTAATTAATATTTTGCAATGCCTGACCTCTTTTCTACTTTGATTATATGCATTTTGTTATAATTTGTCAAGAAAAATGTTTGCTTATTATTTCTTTTTGTGATATAATAACAAAAAGGGGTGTTTCTATTTGGGTAATATACCATTAATTTATAGCGTATTTATTATGTTTTTTCCCATCATTTCCGTTTTCGCCTGCACGCCATATATCGGGAAAAAGGGGTCGGTGTTCGGCGTCGCTTTGCCGGACGAGGCAAAAAACAACCGTGTATTAAGGGGCATGTGCCGCCGATACACGGTGTTCTCTGTTATTTCCGGGCTGTGCCTTGCGTTTACGGCGCTTATGCTGAATAAATTTTCCGCCGCGGCGCTGTGTGCCGGTGTTACGGCTGTGCTTTGCTGTGCAATGTTTGCCGCAAACAACCGTCTTGTGCGCAATATTATTGCCTCGGAGGACTACGAAAATCTGCAAAAACCGGTATATTTAAAAAAGATACCGGAAAACCTCAAGCCGAAAACCGTTTCAATGTGGTGGATTCTGCTGCTTACGGTGCCCACCGCCGCAGCATTTTATGACGCATACAGAAGCAGACTTGACATAGGCTACAGCATACCTGCAATACAGTGCGCCGTAATAGTCGCGTGCGCGGCGGCATTTGCGGCGATAAAGCACGCCGGGCAGTATGCCGACAAAAACAATGCGCAGAAGGATATAGAAAGAAACATAGCGGTGCGCACAAAGCTGTCCGTTATGGTTTTGTGCATATGCCTTGCCCTTTGCGTTTTTCTTATGCTTATGCAGCTTTGCGCCTCAAAAACCCTTGATATACCGTGGTTTTTAAACGCCGCGCCTTTTGTTATGACAATCGCTGTGACATGGACGGTTATAATTTTTTGTCTGAAACTTAAATAACTACAAAACATTTTCAACCGTCACAAGCTCACTTTTATAAAAATGCTCCAAAAGTCCGATGAGCTCGCCGTTTTGCGCCATTGCCTCAGCCGTATCGGAATAGGAAATATACTGTTCAAGGCGCATAAGACCGGTTTTCATACTGTTTAATTCCTCATGATTTGCCAGGGCGGCAAGCCACATATTTGAGCCGTCAAGGCGCTTTATACACTCTAATGTTTTCTCGCCGGCGGCGCCGAAATCCTCATGTGCCACCGCCTGTTTTATGTCTTTTAAATCGTCAAGCATTGTTTGTGCAAATCCCGTTGCAAGGCAGTAGCCGGAAACGGAAACGGCGATTATAACCGCAAAAACACCTAAAGCAATATAAACCGATTTCATTTTTTACCCTCCGTTTTTTTTGCGTCCTTTAATGTAAGCGGACTGTCTCCCTTATTAAGGATAATACTCAGTCTGCCGTTTGTTTCCACAACCGCGCTTTTCACCTGTTTAATATCGTCACAGCCGCCAAGGCGAAGCTCCTCCGTAAGGTCTGTCCGCGAAAAACGCAGACTTTTCATGTTGGCGGTATTTATATTTCCGTTTTTTATCACTTCAACAGGCTTTCCGCAAAGAATTTTCCTGAATTTTTTCGATTTCAGCGAGGCAAACGACAAAAGAACCTCAACGGTAATAAGGGTAAGTATGGGTATAATACCGGAAAGAAGGGGCGCATCGGTGCTTTGCATTGGAATAGACGCAAGATCCGAAATCATTATCGCTATTACCAGTTCGTTGGGCTGAAGCTCGCCGATTGTGCGCTTGCCCATTATCCTCATGCTAATCACCACAAGAATATACAGTATAACCGTTCTTATAAATGTTATAACCACTATAATTCCCTCCTTACGGATATTCGATTACCCATTGTTAAATCTTATTCTGCACTTTTTTTTGAATGTTATACAAAATCCGACGAAATTTTTTACATAATTAATATATAATCTTCATATACTAATATACAAAAAACGGGAGTGTGAACGATTTGAAAATAGACGTTATCGGAGACAAGCTGATTGTCCGTCCGGAAGGCGAGCTTGACCACCACTACGCCGCCGAAATAAGGGATAAGCTTGACGCGGCGATACACCGCGGAGGCATAAGACGGGTTATATTTGACTTTTCCCGCGTAAAATTTATGGACAGCTCCGGCATTGGAGTGATAATGGGCAGATACCGTTTAATGGAGGCTGTAGGCGGAAGCGTGTGTGTTTTTGCCGCATCGAAACGAATAAAGGACTTAATCGTCATGTCCGGTCTTTCCAAGCTTGTTACGGTTTTCGACACGGAGCAGCAGGCTTTGGAACATATTTAACGGAAAGGATTGTATTAAATGACTCACATAAATGAAATGAAAATTCAGTTTTTGAATAAATCCGTGAACGAAGGACTTGCCCGTATTGCCGTAGCCGGATTCTGCGCCCAGCTTGATTTGACAATTGAGGTAATTGCGGATATAAAAACTGCCGTTTCCGAGGCGGTGACAAACGCAATAGTCCACGGCTACGAAAATATGAGCGGCTTTGTAACGGTATGCTGTGCATATTCCGTGACGGAAATCGAAATAACCGTTTCGGACTACGGCAGAGGAATCGAGGATATCGAACAGGCGCGGCGGCCTCTTTATACCTCGTGCGCCGACCAGGAGCGCTCCGGCATGGGATTTACGGTAATGGAAACCTTTATGGACGAGGTTGACGTAAAGTCAAGCGTCGGCATGGGCACCACAGTTATTATGCGCAAAAAAATATAGGAGTTGAGCGTACATGCAGCCTGATATATTACTTGCAATAGACAAGGCTCATAAGGGCGACAATACATACCGCTCCTACCTGGTGGAGAAAAATGCCGGGCTGGTCAGAAGCATTGTAAAACGTTTTTTAAACAGAGGGCACGACGCCGAGGACCTGTTTCAGGTGGGGTGCATAGGGCTTATAAAGGCAATTGACAAGTTTGACACCTCGTACAAGGTATGCTTTTCAACCTACGCCGTGCCTATGATTACCGGAGAAATCAAGCGATATATACGCGATGACGGAATAATAAAGGTAAGCCGAAGTACAAAAGAGCTTGCAATAAAAGCGCATGCGGCGCACTCTGCTTTGTGCAGTGAGCTTGGCAGAGAGCCTACGCCGGCGGAAATCGCAAAGAAAACAGGCTCAAGCCCCGAGGAAGTCGTAGCGGCAATGGACGCTTGCAGCCGCCCGGAGGAGCTTGACGCCGGGTACTGCTGTGCGGCAGACAGCGATTTTTCGGAAAAAAGCGTTGACAGAATTGCCCTTAAAGAGGCGCTTTCATCTCTTAATCCCCGTGAACGCCAAATTATAATGATGAGATATTTTATGGATAAAACACAAACGGAAATCGCAAAAACCATCGGAATTTCCCAGGTTCAGGTTTCAAGAATAGAAAAACAGGTGCTTGAGAAAATGCGCACCCTTTTGGTGTAGGATTGGCGTATATTTTTCGCAGCAGCACGGGGAATTCACTCCAAAAACAGGTTTGGCTGTTCCTTGCCTGCAGCAAACAAAAAAATCCGGTTTTTTCACCGGATTTTTTGTTTTAAAACGCTGTCATATCCTCGCACACCACTGTCAAAAGACCTTTTTTTACCGATATTTCGGCAGTGTCCGCGGCAAACTCGTTGCTTATGCCCAAATTGTTCTCACGCTTTAAAACGGCGTTTTCAAGGGGGTACTTTACCCCGGAAATGCTTACGCCCTCTGCCGTTTCGGTAAGGGGAATAAGGGACAGATATTTAAAATTATCACGCTTTACACTTATTTTATCCGAAA
>CAJLYO010000073.1 GCA_905210885.1 uncultured Eubacteriales bacterium
TAACGATGTTCTTTCAAGCTTTTTATTAATTTTATCAAATATTTCTTTAAATATTTCCATTATTTTGCCCCTTAATCTGACAGCTCCGCATATTTCAGCGGCTGCATATTTTCGTCCAAAAGAATTGCCTTGTATTGACCGCTTGTTAACTCAAGCTCCGCAGACAGCGTCTGAGCGCCGTATACGGACTTTATACCGGAGGATATACCCGTAAGCCGCCCGTCATTGTACTTTGCAAGAAACAGCGTCATTCCGTGCCCGGCGGCAATATCAACACTTGCCGTAACCTTGCCGTTACTCTTTGCAAGGCTGAGATTACCTACGTTATTATCGTTTATAATTTCAAGATATATCGGCTCAAGCGTGGCAGTTGCATTATACACACCGTCGCTTAAAACAACACTTTTGCCGTTGCCGTACATATCGTAAACAACTGCCCTTGTACCCTTCTCAAACGTAAGTTGCGCAGGCTTTACATCATCGTTGTAGGTATTTATTATATACAGAATGTTACCGTTATTCTTTTCATATTTATACGTGTACACGCCGTCACCTGCGTTTACCTCGCTTACAAACGTAGCTTTGCCCGTTTGGCACACAAAATTCGTGTAGGACAGAAAAGACGGTCTTGCCGCATATGCCGTCGGATTATCCCATGACGGCCAGAAAAACTTAACAACGCCGAAGTTATGCTCTCTTTCGGACTTGTAGTGCCCGTCATTTTGAAAATCATACCAGGTTATTTTCTCAAAATAATTTTTTGCATCGTTAAACGCAAACAGCCTTGCTAAAAGCGCAGCCTGCCTTCTGTCCGAAACACCGCTGCCGTCTCTTGTGCTCCAGCCTGCTTCAGACATTAAAAGCGGAACGTCCTTATATTCCGGATACGTATCAAGAAGCTCCCGAAGCGACTCTGTCCAGCGTTTGGTTATACCAAGCTCCGGTCCGCCGCCTCCGTCATACAAATGAATGCTGAATATGTCCATGTACCGCTTGCCGTCAAGAGCGTCAATAAATGCCTTTGTCTTATCAAGAGTTATGCCCGCAAGGTCGCCGCCGATAACGGCAATATTTTCATCGACGCTTTTAACGCCCTCGTATGCTGCTTTAAGTATTTTTGCATATTGCTCCGGCGTTTTGGTGTCTGAAGAATTCCATTCGTTATAGGTTTCGATTGCAAAATCAAGCCCCAGCTCCTTAAACTTGCGTGTCATCATGGCTGCCCAAATGCCGTATTTTTCCGCGTACTCATCACTGCCCCATTCACCGTTCAAGCCAACCGGCCTGCCATACGTCAGCGTAAAAATAAGGGATATACCGCGGCGGTTAAGCTCACGCCAATACGCAACGCGTTCCTCGTCAAAGTGCCATACACCGACAGGGCTTTCCGCATAATCCCACGCAAGCTCATCACGCACAAGCCTTGCGCCGCTTTTTTCCAGCAGCGGCAGCACGGTGTTGTACGGCCTGTTATGCCCGATATGAAGCTGGAATCCGTACCTGTCGCTTACCGTGCCTCCGGCAGGAATATTCGCCAGGGAAAATTCCTCAAATTGGCTGTAAATCTCATTTGTACCGTCGCTTACGCTAAAATTAAGCTTATATATTCCAAAGCTTTCAACCGGCACGCTTATTTTTATATCCGCGCTTTTATATGGCAGCAGCGATATATTTCCCGAACCGTTCCAAACAGCATTACCGTTTTCATCCGAAGCAGAAATATTTAAAATATAATTACCCGAAACGCCGTTTCTGTCTTTTATTCTGACATTCCATGACGGTGTTTCGCCGTTTTCGAAAATGTTGCCGGTTTTACCGCTGTAAGCGTCTATGTCAACCGGTCTGTTTAAATAATCCCAAAGCTTTTCGGGCATGCTACCTTCAGGTATTCCCGAGGTTTCGCCGTGCGTCAGCTTTCTCACTCTGATGTTATCAATTAAAATATCCCCGCAATTTTTATACGGAACTATTGCGATATTCTTAACATTAAAAAGCTGATTGTTAATATACGTAGTTTTTATCAGCCGGTTATTAATGTAGTAGCTGACTTCGGAATGATCATAATCAAGTATTATTTTAACGTCATTCCATGTACCGAGTTCAAAAGGCGCATAGTCGCTATCGTCCTTAGGTCTGTCCCAACCGGTCATGTTATAATAAAAAGATGCTCTTGTGCCTATAGTAAAGAATGTTTCCCTTATGTATCTTGAACCTGACAGTAATTCATCATAACTGCCGACTTTCTCTGTTCCGAGCCTGACGTAAAACAAATCACCGTCATCGGTTTCTTTAAAAAATGAAAACTCTATTACCGCTGTGCAGTCTTTTACCGTTTTATCAAGATTCTTAAACAAATACGATGCGTCACCGTTTTGACGCAAAAGCAAGCTGCTGCCGTGCTGTTCATCGTGCTGCACAATTTCATGGGTGCTGCCCTTTCCGCGGAATTCAAAGCCGTAATCCTCGAGCGTTTTTTCAAAATCCGCCTCAAAATACACGGGATTATCAATAATTCCGCTGTTTACAAAAATAAAATCCTCTTTCTCAACGGCTGAGCTGCCGATTTTTGCGCACGCGGTATACTCGCCTGTGCGCGGCGGCTGTACATTGAAAATGAATTTGCCGAAGCCGTCGGCGGGTGCCTGGTCAATGTATACGATCTCTCCGCTGTTTTTTTCGGCAACGGTAACCGACACATTTATACCTGCCGCACAGCTGCCATTTATATCAACGGTGTTTTCGTCAAACTGGACTATGTTAAGCTTATCCGAAAAGCTTTTCTGTGTAACCGAAAACGGAATTTTCTCGATTTCGCTGTCTCCGGCTTTAACGTAAGCCGTGTATCTGCCAAGCCCGGGAAGCTTCGCCTCTGCCGAAAAGCGTCCGCAGCTGTCCGCCTTAATCTGGTCGTGATACAGTAAATTCTCACCATTTTCAAGCTCGCTGAGTTCAACGCCCTCCGGCAAAATATTCACCGTAATATCATCTGACGGCGCAGACGTCCCGCAAACCGTAACGGTATCGGCGCCGCTTTGCAGCACGCTTACATCAGAGGCAAAACAAAATATTGTGCTTAAGCAAAGTGCCGCTGCACAAAGCAGTAGCTTTCTCATAAAATCCCCCATTTAAATATATACTGCAAGCAAAAAGCCGGCAGTATATATTCTTAAACTATTACTTTTTCCAACCGTTCTTATGAACAATAATCCTTCTTAAATTACCTGAATTACCGTAAACAATAATGCTTGAGGCGCTGCCGCCGACATTTTCCGCAGAAAGGATATCGCTTACGGAGCCGCAATACACCTGACTTTTTCTGAGCGTCGAATCATAAACGGCAATTTTTCTGTCAGACGGAACCACAAGCCGTTCAAACGGCTTTGTCATATCCGTTCCGTAACTCCACTCAACAATGTTGCCTTGTGTTCTCAAAACATAGCCGGCGCTTATATCCTTTTGCTGGAACGGGTAGCTGACCTCGTCGACCATTCCGGACGGAAGCTTGTTTTCGCTGTAATCAAGAATAACCGATACGCCGCTTATATATCCTTTCGAATTTGTAGAAATTTTTATTACATCTCCCCGGCTTATACCAAGAGCGCTCCACTGAGAGTAATACTCAGGTGCAATGTAGAATACTTCCTCGGTTTCACCAAAAAGATGAGCCGCCTTCATTTCTGTACCGTATTTATCAACAACCTGTGTAACACAGTCAAACAAAAGCGGAAAATCATTTTCCGTTCCGGCGCCGCTTGAAGAATAAATAACTGCGATACTATCGCTTACATTATTGGGATTGACCGTATATAATGATGCTCCGTCAAAGTTCTGACCGTTTGACCACGTTCCGCTTGCTTTGTATGCAAACTCTCCTTCATCTGCTGTAAGTATATTATCCTGAATAGGTACGGTAAAGCTTGCTCCGCCCGAAAAAATGCCCAATCTGTCGAATTTTCTGTAATTACCGCCCCAAACAACACCGGTTAAATCCTCAAATGTTTTCTCCAGCGTATTATCAGCCTCACTGTTATTTTTAAGCGCTGTATCCACCTCGCAAACCAAGCCTTTTTCATCGGTGCGGTACCTTATAAGCTGATTTACAACGCCGTTTCCGCTTCCGGCTGTAAGCGCCGCAATTACTTTTTCCTTTTCTACCTTTTTGCCGTCGATTTTCGGCTTGGAAACAAAGTTGATTATCTGCATTTCATTGGCGGTTGTATAGATTTTGCACATTATTTCGCCTTCAAGTCCATTAGAGGGAGCGGCATTAACAAGATATCCGAACTGCATAGATCCCGTTGCTGCCGATGTGTCAAAGCCGACAAAGGCGATTTTCCCGGCTTTATCAAGTCTGAACACATAGCTTGACCCCGGGGTTAAGCTGTTTTTATTCGCGTCATAGCACTTTTTGTACATTTCATGCTCTGTACCGCCTACAGTTACAAGTACCTTTGAATCGGCGCTTACTTCGTCAAGCTTTCCTGTTACATTTGCCTCTGTTATGTAAATAGAAAGCAGCTTTGCCGAGCTGTAAATACTTAAAACCTGATCCTTTTTAATGCCGTCCATAGAGCTGATACCGTTATGAAGCTTAAGCTTTTGCGTGTCCTTGCGTTCAATCACCTTTACCGTGCCGGATAAATCCTTTGCATAAATTATCTCCATACCGGCATCTACGGAATTTACAAGATATATTTCACAGCTGTTGATAATAACAATATCGTAAACCCCGTCACGGTCGGAATCCAAAAGCCTGAAATCGCCGTTTTCGATATCAAACGCTTCCGAAATATACTTTGTCACGGTTTCGCCGTTTTTGGCAACGGCGGCGGCAGACGATACCGTAACCGATTCCGCCTTGCCGTTTTCATTGTAGTACTTAAACGTTCCGTCCCTGTAAGAAATGAAATCCTCCGACAAAACCGTTATCATGTCATTTTTCCTTGACGGAGCGTAACAAAACAGCAGCTCTTTGTTTATACCGTCATCATGATAGAAAAAGCTAACATACTGTCCCAAAAACTGTTCTGCCGCAAAATCCTCCGATATAAACCTTTCATCACCGATTACCGTTTCGGAAAATCCGGCGGATATGTCGGTCTTTAAGCTTATTCCTTCAGCAGCCCATACGGTGCCGTTTCCTTCATATATATCCCAATATCTTGAAAGAAGGGTTTCGCTGCTTTCCCCGTAATAATGAGTATCGTGCTTTATCTCTGAAACATTGTATGTATTCATGCATAAAGCATTTGCCGTAAGAATAATGGCGTCGCGTACGGAAATACTTCCGCTTGTGCTTACCCCGGTAAGCATATTCTGCATACGCGCAACCTCGTAATATCCCGACGGATATCCGCCGTGCACATCGGCATACGGCTTGTAGCCGGCAAGGCACGCAAGCATTTTAACAGCCTCGTCAAGGCTTACCGTGTCCTCCGGGCGGAAAAGCCTGTCGTCTGCCTGGGATATAACGCCTGTTTCGGCAAGATAGTTTATCGCGCCCTGCGCCCAGTGGTCCATCGCCAGATCGTTAAAATATCTTACGCCTGACGACGCAGTTTCGTCAAATTTTATGCCGCGTGCGATAAGCAGCGCCATTTCCGCACGGGTTACCGGAGTTGAAACATCTTTTTTGTCCAAATCCGGGACGAGATTCAATATATCAACAAGCCCCATGGCTTTTTCAAGCTGTTCGCCGGAATTTGCCGCAGAAAAAACCGTTGGAAGCGATGACGTAAGCATAACTGCGCAAAGTATAATCGTTATTAATCGTTTCAACATTTCTACCTCCAGTCTAATTCTGCTGCATAAGCATGTAAATAATTTTAGCCGCCTGTGCTCTTGTTGCATTTTCAAGAGGCATAAATTTTCCGTCTGTTCCGTTTATAATATCCATGGAACTTAAAGCCGCCACAGCACCCTTTGCATAATCGGATACCGTTTCGGAATCGTCAAAGCCGAGTTCGCCGTCCTTAAACTCAATACCTGCCGCACGGCAGGCAATAACCGCCATGTCCTGTCTGGTAATATTCATGCCTATACCGAAGGTGCCGTCCGGCATGCCCTTTACAACGCCTGCGCCGTATGCTTTTTTTATGTAATCGCAGTACCATTCGCCGGGCTCAACATCGGAAAACGCAATGTCCGCGGGCTGTGCGTCATTTAAAAATGCAGCCGCAACAAGCTTTGTGAACTCCTCACGCGTTATATTGTCGTTGGGGCAGAATTTTCCGCTTTCCTTGCCGTTAACAATGCCCTTTTCGGTAAGTCCCAAAATATAGCTTTCCGCCCATGGAGCATCATCTATATCCGTGTAAATCTTTTCGGGAAGGGCAACAGGCGCCGGATTCTGAGGCGTGCTTGTGCCGATACCGGAACCGCTGTTTCCTCTGCCGCCTCCGCCTGTACCGCCGGAAGAAATACCGCCGCCTGATGTTCCGCCGTTATTTTTAAGAGGAGTATTATAAGCCTCTTTAAGCTCGGGCAAAGTATCAAAAGACTTCCCGGCAGCATTTGTGCTGTAGCGTGTAAGAGATGCTTCGGGAGTTATACCGATAACGTCCGCAAAATCGTCCATAATTTCCTTTACGATTCCGGCGCCGTCCGGTTTTTCAACAACGGAAAGAATCAGAGCGTCCCTTACCGCCGTTTCAAATTCGTCCTCGGACTGCGGCTTGAAGGCGGCAATTCTTTTTGCGGCTGCGTTTCTTACAGACTCTGTAACGCATTTTTGACCGTACCAGTTTGCAATATCGGAGTTTTTAAGGTCAAAGTAATCCGCGTCCCCATAAATATCGGGCAAAGCTCCGCCGGCAAAAGCCGCCATACCCACACAGCGGCGGTAAATTCTTATAACCTCTGTGGTTACGTCAGCGCCGTCACGTATGATAGGTGTTTTCTTTGCGGTGTTGTAAAAATACTTTGCAACCGTTTCATCATCTGCGGTATAATCCTTTTTGTCAAGTCCTATCGCCTCGGCGTAATCCGCGTTGGTTAAAAACGCTTTTACCTCGGCGATTTTTTCCTGCTCGGTTTTTTGAGAGTCGGAAATCACGTTTTGAAGTCTTTCAGCCTCGCCCAAAATATTCACGTATTTTACCGGCGCGCTTTTAACATCGTTGTTTCCTACCTTGTAATAAACAGTGTATTCTCCGGTATTTCCGATGGTCATGTCAACGGAAAAACCGCCGTTTTCGTCAGCGGCAACCTGGCCGTGATACAAAAGGATTTCTGCCTTGTTTTCCGCACCTCTTAAATCGTCATAGGTTTTGCCGCCGAAGGAGACATGCATCGGCACGATCACAATGCCGTTTTCCTGCGCCATTTCGGGCGTGATATCGCTGCCGGATTCGGCAACAAGGATCATTTTGCTCACGGGAACAACTCCTCTTTTTTTCCAGATCAAGCGGTAAAGCGCCGCAAGTGGAACCTAGTATATCGCCCCCGCGTTGCAAAAACATTGGCAAAATGTTGCTGAAATATGAATTTCCCCGTTTTTTCGCCGTTTCAGGCCGTTTCCGGCATCCGGGGCAGGCGGACGGTAAATTCCGATCCCTCGCCCGGCGCGCTGGTCACGCTGATCGAGCCGCCGGAAATCTCCAGCACGCGGCGCACCAGCGCGAGGCCGAGGCCGTTCCCCTCCTTGCTGTGGGAGGTATCGCCCTGATAGAACTTATCGAAGATGCGGCCAAGCGTCGCC
>CAJLYO010000074.1 GCA_905210885.1 uncultured Eubacteriales bacterium
CGATTGGCTGATAAAATCGTGATAATAGTGCATTTGGGTGATAAAGGAATTTAACTGGTCTTCTTCGCTTGTGCTGACTCGGCAGTATGCTGCAACACGCAGCGTGCTGTTTTCGTAAGATTTATCTGCTTTAATAACTCTTACGGTTCGTTCTTCTGCACTCATTTTATTGCTCTCTTTCTTTGGTTTGAGAAGATTTTATCTCAAATTCCAAAAAAGAGCCATTATGCGTTCGGGCTGAAACGCATACTTGACAGTCGTTAAGCAATGAACAGAGCTTTGCGAACCTTTCTTTTGATATAACCCCTTTTTCGGTCAATCGCCTGAGCAGATCATAGGAAGCGGCAGCGGTAAGCCTTTCGGCAGTGCCGATTTCCATAATTTCCTCCTGTTATCTGGTCTGTAATTCTGCATACGACGTTTTGTTTCACCGATTTTACAGGTCAATCGGTTCTCCGAGAAACAAAAAGACGCATATCCGAACGGACAGCGTCTGCAAATTCATATAACGACCTTGCTCGGAGTCGCGGATGAAGTTACAGCGCCCTTTCGGACCGCAGAACTTTATTTCGTTACTCCTTCATAAATAGAACGTCTAATTATAGTATTCCTCAGGTTTTGCATTTTGTCAAGGGGAAAACGAAAATTTATAATAAAAATTAGAAACGCGCGTTGTAAAATGAAGTTGAAATAAAATAAAAAAATAGGTCCATAGTGACGAACCTGTGGTAGAATTAATTTGCTACAAAAATTCCGAAAGGATCATCACTATGGACAATCCGAATTATACCACAGAACACAGAAAAGGGCAACATCTTTTAAACGAAGAACGGTACGAAATTGAAGTGCGTTTAAAGGACGGCTGGTCGATATACAAAATAGCGAAATATCTCGGACGAGCGTATAACACTATTAAAGACGAGGTCGAACGCGGAACAGTCACATTGTATAACGGTAAGGTTGAAGACCAAAAACACAAAGGAGGCATACTCTTGTGAAAAACAGTATAACACAGATAACGGAAGATTTCATCAAAAAAATCGGAGAAATATTCAAAGAAAGCGAAAAACTTTACGAGACAGAAGAAAAAATCAAATTGCAAACGCAAAATTTAGCAACAAGCCTTGTGGAGCTCTTTATTGAGCAGATAGATAATGAAATATTACGGGATAAGAAAAAGAGAAAAGCAGAGGGCTATAGCGTTGAAAGACGCGGAGACAGAAGAAGCATATTGTTTTCTTACGGTCAGGTTGAATTTGAGAGAACCTATTACAAAAAAGCATCGGGCGGATATGAATATCTTGCGGATACAGCCGTAGTCATTAATGAAGGGGACAGAATAAGCGAAAATATGCTATGCAGCCTTGCAGCAGGCGCAAAGGATATGTCTTATGCAAGGCATATTACGGGCGGCAAAATAAGCCGACAGACTGTAATGAACTGTGTGAGAGAAAGTAGGGCTGAAGCTACAGAAAGCACTGAAAAGCGGGCAGTATCAGAGCTGCATATTGATGCGGATGAAGCACATATAACCCTGACCGGCGGTAAAAAGAGCATTGTTCCGCTTGTCAGCGTGTATGAGGGTATAGAAACAATCGGCAAAAGAAAATCGTGTAAAAATGTATTTCACATCAGCGAATACGGTAAAAACAATGATGATTTTTGGGAACAGGTGTCAGATGAAATCGAGAAGCGATATATACTTGATGAAGCTAAAATATATTTGCACGCCGATGGCGGAGGTTGAATTCAAAAAGGCTTGGAATGGCTTCCAAACGCGGAATTTGTATTAGATAAGTACCATAAAAACAAGGCTATTAAAGTTATGACAGCAGGTATACAGAATAAATACCGTAATAACTATGATAAAGAAATCAGAGAGGCATTGAATGAAGAAAATCTTGAATTATACGAACAATTAACAAATAGTCTGATTATGCAAAATCCTGACAGAGCCGAAACAATCTCACAAAATGCTGCATACCTGAAACGGTTTGTGAAAGGTATCAGCATTTGCAAAAAAGATGAGAGAGCAAATAACGGGGGATGCACAGAGCCGCATATCAGCCATGTTTTAGCCGCAAGACTGTCTTCCCGACCTTTAGCATGGAGCGAAACAACACTAAAGCATTTGGCGCCGATACTTGCAGCCGGTAATTTGACCATAAACCGCAAATCTACCGATAACGAACAGTCTGTCTCCCCAAGAAAAGCCGCAGCGAGAGCGAGCAAGGCTTTTCTTAGGGAGACAAAAGGGCTGCCGAGTCCCAATGCTATCGGCACATTACAAACAAACGGGGGAAGTCACATCTTTACAAAAAGTTCTCAAGCTTTACCGTTAATTCACTATTGGCATTCTCAAAAAATTTTTCCTACAAAAACTTGACACGGACTAATTACCTCCATACTATTGTATTTTTGTTGCTTTTATGATAACATATATATAGCAAGGCAAATATAATGATTTTGTCTTTGAATGTGATGATTTTGACTTTTTAGGTGATGTTATGCTGCTTGACTGGCAAAAGGAGACAACTCCGGTGCTTTACGGCGGAAATGCGGTTAAGGTTTTAGATATGCGGATAGAAAATGCAGGGGAGACTGCCTTTTCCATGCACTGGCATGAGCGTATGGAGCTGCTTTTGGTAACCGAGGGAGAAACTGCAGTCAGTTTCGGAGATGAGGAATTCTCCGCTTCTGCGGGCAATCTTGTGATAATTCCGCCCGGTCAGCCGCACTGTGGAGTTGCGGTGCGTGTTCCGCTTAAATATTATGCTATTATGTTCGATATATCGCCTTTCGGAGGTGATATACCGTCGGTTGCAGTGTTTATGGAACAACTGAAAAATAAAAGTATCGGTTTTGAGCGGCTTACAGACAGACCCGAAATAATTGCTTCTGCCGATGAATCTGTTTGCTTCGTTCCGTCCGTCCTACGGGCGCAGATAAGCGATTCAGAAAGATAATATCATTTGTTGATGAGAATTACCGCCGGGATATTTCCTGTGCTTCCCTCAGCCGTAAATTCGGATATGACGAAGCATATTTCTCCAGAAAGTTTAAGGAAGTTACCGGTCTTTCTCCAACGGTTTACATACGCGTACTAAGGCTTGAATATGCTCAGAAGCTTTTAAAGAAAGGTATTTCTGTAAAATAGACAGCTCGGATTTGCGGCTTTGACGATGCGGGTTATTTTTCCCGCTGCTTCAAAAAGCAGTTTTCTGTTACGCCTACTGAATATATTTTGAACGGATAAAAAACACAAATCACCTCCGATATTTCAGCGGTGATTTGTTATACTTTATTCTACGTTGTTTATTTACGTTCCTTGGTCATGAATTGCCAGAAAGAACCGAGGTGGTGCATGGCGCCGCCCATATTCTGATATTCGCCGTTATCTATAATGCTGCGAAGCTTTTTGCAGTTTTCAAGCGTATGGTTGAGCGTCGAGAAATAATATGTTGTGCTTGCAGGCGTACATTTTGTTAATTCCGAAGCAACTATCAAAGTACAGTTATTCTTTTTAGCATATTGCAGTTCAAGATCGGTGCCGCGATCATACTGTGCTTCGGCTGTATTGGTGTAAGCCATGATGCAGAGTGTTGAACACTCTCGTGTATACAGTTCAAGAATATTAACTTTTTTACCGTCACGGTCGGTGACCATATCCTTTTCGGCATCTGTCCATGCCCATATATCCCAGCCGAGCTCAACACCTATTCGTTTACACTCATCGGAAGCGGCTAATATTAAGTCGGCTGTCCACTGATTGCGAAGCTCGCGGTTTTCACCGTACTTGCTTTCGGTAAACGGTTCAACATCAAGGTGAACGCCGTAAAATTTTTCATCCTCTGCACAGTTTGCATTGTATGCTTCAACCTTGCTTATAAGATTTTTCATATGTACCATTTTATACTGAGGGTCAAGCCAGGTAACAACCTCGTCAAGAGAGGAACCACCGAGTGCGGCTACGCGTATACCGTATTTATTGCATTTCTTAACAAATCCGCGTACCGCAAGCTCGCTTACGAGGTTGTTGGCATCGTCGGATTCGGCGAGCCCGCCCTGTTCTTCTTCTATTTCCCAGGGAACCATAGCGCCTATATCGAGATATATTTCATTTACATTGTTGGCAATAAGCATATCAAGTGCCATATCGACGCTTACACCGTTTTCGTCCGGAGCTACGATGCGGTGGAGAAACCACCACCAGGTTGCAAACGGTTTACTGTCGTCTTTTTTACGGAATTCAAACACAGGATATTTGCTTGTGTAGTATGTACCGGGTTTGAAATCGGGATCGCCTACCGTCAAAGCAGGGGGGACATTTTCGTGATTGTCGGGAAGTGTGGATTGTATGGCCGAGGAATTGTTTGAATTCATTTCTGATGCTTCTCCTTTCGAGCTTACATTTTTGTCGCTGCAGGCTGAAAGGCTTAATAAAACGACAACTGTAAATAATGAGATAAAGTTTTTTGTATATTTTTTTATTTTCATATGTTTCACCCTCCAGGTTATAATAGTAAACGTTTACTGTGCTGGGTATACGCATACTTACTATGTTAACTATAACACAGCGTTTTCACTGTGTCTTGTATGATTTTATTGTTTTCTTTCACAATTTGTTGTTTTTAACAAAAGTTTCACTAAATATCACAAAATATTAGGTGTTGCTGTTTCGCTCCACGAATATACCTCAAGCCCTAAAGGCTCGCGGCTGTTTTCTTCACGGCAATCTCTGTAAAGACGGGGCTGTTCCAGTTCCTCGATTCGGGGAAATTCGCCGTTAAGATAAGATTTCAGTGTATCTCCGGTTCTGCGAATCCGTTCTTTAAGAGCACCGTATCGTATATCCTGAACCTCAAGTCCTGCGGATTTGTATTCTTTAAGCCATTGTTTGCGGAGCTTTCCGTGCAGTTCTTCAATATAAGAAAGCAGCTTTGGAATATTATTATCGGCAATCTCTTCAAGTAGCTTGAAGTTTTTGCTGTCATAAGCGGATTTTATATTAAGTCCGAGTTCTGCTTTTTCGGATAATACTCGGCACAGAGCTGCCGAGACGGTGAACATGTATTTCCATTGGCCGCTTACTGTTTTTTCCGCCTTATCGAGTTTTTCGGCGGCTTCTGCGTAATATTCCCCGCAGCGTCCGGCTATGATATGCCGGTCATACAATCCCAGCAATGCGTCCTGAAAAAGAAGATATAAACCGGGGTTGGCGGTGGGGTTTCTGCCGTTGTCCGGCGGAGTATTAGGAAGGTCAAGCAGCAGAATGTCATAAAGCGATAATCCTGTGCAGGCGAGCAGACGGTTATTAAGGCTACTCTCATCCGGCGTGCCGTTCCAAGCGGCTTCGGCATAATACTGCCATACGGCAAGACTTGAAAACAGCGGGCAGGTAGAGCCGTTATCGCTCCAGGATGTTACCCCGACAGTTTTTATTCTGTGATTTATAACGCTTTCGAGTGCGGCGGCTGAGAATTCAAGACTTGTGCGTATAATGGGAGCAGGACCCATCCATTTCCACATTCCGCCGGCAAACTGAATGGGGTTATTGAAATTCGCATGCTTTTCCAGCATGGCGTCGTATATGGCGGTATCATTATGGTAATAGTCCCAGTAAACAAGCTCTATGTCTTCCGGTACCATTGCGGCAATTTCGGGGGTTATTTCAGCCGTGAGGTCATAATACAGACGGTTTTCGGACTGCATGCGGAAGAACATATCGCTCCACATAGCAGGGTGAAGACGGTATTTTCTGCAAATGTCCGTAACACGGCCGAGGTGACGCAGTATAATTTCTGTCCGGTCGCAGAAGCCGTTCTGCTGCATATAGCGTCCGGCACCTACAAGATGCGCTTCGTCCATTCCTATGTTTATATTTCTGCTTCGGAAAACGGAAGAAAGCGTGCCTATGGCGGAATCCAAAAAGCTGTATGTTTCCTCACTGTCTGCCAGCAGTATATCTGTACAGTCGTTTATTCTTCTGAACCTTTCCCAGCGGAAGATACCGTTAAGGTGGGCGAGCGTCTGTATGCAGGGAATGATTTCTATTCCTAACGCATAGGCGTAATCGTCACATTCGCGGAGCTCTGCGGCAGAGAAACGTCCGCGGAGATGTCCGAAGTAGGGTTCACCGCCGATTTCAAACATATCTTCGAGATAAAGCATTAAAGATGTATAACCCATTACAGAAAGTATCCGGCAAGTTCTTTTTATTGTATCTACGGTCATGACTGCGTCGCGCGCATTATCTATCATAGCGAACAGAGTTGAAAAACGTATTTCCTGATGAAGCTTAAATTCCGCCTCCTGATAATGTTGGTTAAGCAGTCCGAAAGCACGGGCAAGCGATGAACGGCTGCTGTAATAGATAACTGCACTGTCACCGTCCTTTGATATTGTGAAGCCGCTTTCACAGCTTTTTAAAGTGAGCTGAATACCGTTTTCGGAAAATCCGGCGTTAAGCTCAGGAGCAATTTCCTGTAAAAGCTTTTCTTCCTCAGATGTATACGGTTTGTTAATCGTAAAAATTTTCATATGTATCTCCGTCCGTTGTATTATATAATTTAATCATAAACGGCTGTATTATAATTTCAATTCATAAATAATTAAAAAATACCACTATTTTATGCCGAATGAGGAAAAATCAAAAAAATGTTGCAATTTCTCAGAGCGGATAGTAAAATAAAATAAATTGTTTTGCGGGGTGATTTATATGAGTGAGCATAGGGCAACTATAAATGATGTGGCTAAACACTGCGGGCTTTCCATCGCAACGGTATCACGCATTATAAACAATACTGATTATCCTGTAAGCGACAAAGCACGCGAAAAGGTGCTCCGCGCAGTAAAAGAGCTGGACTATAATCCTAATATGCTCGGCAGGTATCTTAAATTCAATCAGAGCAATGAGGTCGGGATCATAATTCCTCACATATCCAATTACTATTATACCGAGCTGGTATCAGGTATAAACGATTCTCTTGTTCACAGCGGATATAATGTACTGCTGTGTGATTCATACCGCAATCCGGAATATGAAAAGAAACAGCTTCAGTATCTGCTGCAGAAAAAGGTCAAGGGTATAATTATATCAACGATCAGCAACGACAGTTCGTGGATAAGGGAAACTGTGCCTGACAATGTATCATTGGTTGCTATTGAACAGCCGATCGGTGAAAATACACATTATATAGGTATGAATTCCGAAAAAGGCGCATGTATCGCGGTACGGCATTTATATGAAAAGGGGCACAGAAGAATTGCTTTTGCAAGCGCTCCGTTAACAAATACACGTTACAGCCAGCGGCTTGACGGTTTTGTAAAACAGATAAAAGAATACGGGCTGCCGTTTAATCCCGGTTATTTCCGTGTTGCGGACTGGGAGCGTGAGAATGAAAACCTTTATGAATATAATATCGGAAAAAGAATTGCCGATAATATAGTTAAGATGGACTCCCCGCCGACTGCAGTCGTGTGTGTATGCGATATGCTGGCGGTGGGTATGATTCAGCAGTTGCTTGAGCTGGGGCTGCGGGTGCCGGAGGATATAGCGGTAATAGGAATTGATAATCTGGTTATATCAGAGATGATAACTCCTGCGCTTACTACTGTTGATCAGGGCGTAAGGGAGGTCGG
>CAJLYO010000075.1 GCA_905210885.1 uncultured Eubacteriales bacterium
TTTTTGCCGCTAAACCGATCCGTAACGGTTATATCCCGCGGCAGACATTCAATCGCCTCATTTATTGAATTTACGACAGATGCGCCGTCCGGTATTATATCGTCGTCCTTTGCCCCGTCAATTCTGTCGGGAACCGGGGTGATAAATATCACGCTTCCATCGGTTTTTTTCAGCAAATCAACATACGATGTACCGTTAAACTGCCGTTTTCCCGTTTTGCTTACGCGCTTTGCAATGTAATATTTTATTCCGCCGTATGTATAGTCGGTAAAAACCGTATCATTATCCTCAATCTGGTTTTTCCTCAGCAAAACAAGCGCGCGGTCGCGGTATTCTTCATTCTCCGCCACCTCGCCGCCGGCAAAACCGGAGGGCCATTTATCTTCATCGTACAGCCACGCAAGAATGTTCTTTTCACCGGCAGTTTTCGCACACAAGTTAATCTTTTCAAACCAGTCCTCCGAAAGGTATTCGGTAACAAGTCCTACCCTTGTGTGCATGAAAAATCCACCCCAGCCCTTGTCTGCCATTTCGTCTATCCGGCGGACAAGCTCATCGTTTTCAAGCTTGTCGTTCCAACTCCAAAACGGTACCGGTTTATTATAAACCGAAGGTTGTTTAAAACTGTTTTTATCCATATTTTCTGCGCCTTTCATATGTTTATTAAAGAGTATTTTCCTTTATATATGCAATAAGCTCGTCAAGACGGCAAAACGCAAGCCCCGTAACGGTATCCGCACAGCCGTAATAAATCGCAATACGTCCGGTATCCGCATCCGCAAGTGCGGCACATGGGAACGTAACATTGGGAACATCGCCCACACACTCGTAAATTTCCTGCGGCGAAAGCAGATACGGACTTGTACGGTACTTAACCTTCCACGGCTCGTCAATATCGGTAATTGCGGCACCGAAGCTGTATACATATCCGTTGCACGAAGTCAAAACGCCGTGATAGAATATCCGTATAATATATAAAGCGAGGTATAGGCAATGAGAAAATTTAACCTTGATGTTGATATTATTTTTTCCGATTTGTACACATACAACGCAAAATATCAGACTCTGCCGTTCAGAATAGAGAGCCTGTCCCACTTTTACGCCCACGAAAACTACAGCGCCGAGCGCAACGAACTTGACTGATACATTATACTGTACACCATATCCGGCGAGGGCATCCTGGATTTTGAGGGCGAAACGTATAAAATAAGAAAAAACCAGGTTATGTTTATTGACTGCAGCAAGCATCACATATACAAAACCGCAGAAAGCAAACAGTGGGATTTTTATTTTATGCTTATTGCCGGCGGCGGAATAAAATCTTACTATGATATCATTTTTAAAGACAAATATTTTATTCTGGACTACTTTGACACAAATATTATAGACAAATTCGTGGACTCGATTATGTATTTGAAAAACAAGCGTTCGCGCCCGTTTGAGCTTTTGGTAAGCAGGCTTATAAACGATCTTTTGATTCAGTTTCTGCTGCTCAATTCAAATACCGCAGATGATACCTTCACAAAGGCGATAGAATATATTGAAGAAAATTACGAAAAAAAGATTTCCATAGATGAGCTTGCAGACATTGCGAAAATAAGCAAATATCACTTTATCCGAAAATTCAAAAAAACATATTCCGAAACCCCGTATGAATTTATTATAAGATACAAAATAAACAAATCAAAAATTTTTCTGCTTAATACGGACTACTCGGTGGACGAAGTGTCAATGATGGTCGGATTTAACGACACAACCACATTTATAAGAGCTTTTAAAAAGCTCATCGGCACCACCCCCAACAAGTACAGAGAACAGGCATAAAAAATGCACGCACACCGTTTTGGTATGCGTGCATTTTTGCCTAAAGTATAAGACAAATCAGTCCGCCGCTTCCCTCGTTTATTATTTTCTGCAAGGTTTCCTGCAACTTAAACTGAGCGTCCTCCGGCATTCTCGACAGCTTGTTGTGAAGCCCCTCGTTAACAAGCTCGTTTAAAGATTTTCCGAATATATTGCTGTCCCAGATTTTCGCCGGGTCATCATTAAAATCGTTAAGCAAATACTGAACAAGCTCCTCCGACTGTTTTTCCGTGCCCACAACGGGACTTACCTCGGTTTCTATATCGGCACGTATAAGGTGAATCGAAGGTGCGCTTGCACGCAGGCGCACGCCGTAGCGGCTGCCTTGTTTTACTATTTCCGGCTCCTCCAGCGAAAGTTCATCAATGGTAGGTGAAATAATGCCGTACCCCTTTTGCTTAACCGCCTGCATTGCCGGATATATCTTGTCATACTCGCGTTTTACAGTGCCCATCTCGTTTAAAATCTGCATAAGCTCGCAGTCGTTATGTATCTCAAATCCGCTGGACTCGGACAGCATTCTGTAAAAAATACCGTCATTTAAAACCACGGTCACAAAAGCCTCGCCCGTTCCCAGCCGTATTTCGGAAACATCGGCGCTTTTAACATACTCGTTTTCGCATATGTCGACTCCGAGGTTTTTAACGGAGCGTATGCTGTCCACACCACCGGCGCAGTCCTTAACACAGCACAGCATGCTTTGGCGCAAGGGGTGCTGCGGCGGCAGTGCATTAATCCACGACGGAAGCACCACACTTACCTCAGTTACCGGGAACTCGTACAGCACACAGCTTAATATGGCGTTTATATCGTCAATATTCATCGTGCTGCAGTTAACGGGCACAACCGGCACGCCGTATTGCTCCTGCATTTCCGCTGCAAGAGTTTTTGACTGCTCGCTTGTGGGATATTTTGTATTAAGAACAATAACAAAAGGCTTATTTATAGCCTTAAGCTCGGAAATCACACGTGCCTCCGCGTCGGTATAGTCGCTTCTGTCAAGCTCGGTTATAGAACCGTCGGTGGTAACAACAAGCCCTATGCTCGAATGGTCCGTTATAACCTTTTTTGTGCCTATTTCCGCCGCCTGTTCAAAAGGAATTTCGTGGTCAAACCACGGCGTAGTAACCATACGCGGCATATCCGCCTCAATATATCCTGCGGAATTGGGGACAATGTAGCCCACACAGTCTATCATTCTTACGTTCATTTTTGCATTTCCGTCAAGAGTTACTTCTACTGCCTCATTCGGAATAAATTTCGGTTCCGTCGTCATTATGGTTATTCCCTGAGCGCTTTGGGGAAGCTCGTCAACCGCTCTTTCCCTTTTCCGCTCGTCGTCGATATTGGGTATAACAAGCAAATCCATGAATTTTTTTATGAATGTGCTTTTACCCGTGCGCACAGGTCCCACAACGCCGATGTATACGTCGCCGCCGGAACGCTGTGCTATGTCCTGATATATGTTGTTCATAGCCCTTCCTCCATACTTTGTACTTTTGTACATGTATATTTACCCGCGGCTTGAATTATTACATATTTTTTGCGCATAATATTACCGGTGAATTAAATGTTTATACTTTATTTATTATTGTCCGCCGGCGGAATGGTGCTTGTAAAATCCGGAGGAGGTTTTAATATCGGCATATCGGGCAAAAGCCTTTGCTTTAACGTATCGTTTGCGTCCGCCGCCGGAGCTTTAATGTATATTTTAAGTTTTATACTGTGGCTTATGCTGCTTAAAAATCATGAGCTGAGCCGGATTTTTCCCATAGCTGCCGCCTCAACCGCTGCAATTACCGTTATATACGGAATAATCGCCGGTGAAAGCGTAACCCCCATGCGCATAGCCGGTATTATTCTTGTAATTGCAGGGGTTGCAATAATACGTTAACATAATATGGCGAAAAATATCGAATTAACATTTTTGTCAACAGTTTTATCACCAATTTCATAGGTTATCAACAGAGTTATCAACTTTATCAACAGGCTGATAATATATTTTATGAAAAATTTTATGTAAACCCGTTAACAGAAAATTCAAAAATTTTCAAAAAAGTATTGCATAATTATAAAATTTGTTGTATAATAAACGAGTATGAAATGATTTTGAAAGGAAGTTTAAAAAATGAAAAAAGCAATTAAGGCAGTAAGTCTGCTTCTTGCACTGGTAATGGTATTTGCTCTGGCAGCATGCGGAAGCAAGGATTCCAAAAAGGTTCTCACAATGGCAACAAACGCTGAATTTAAGCCTTTTGAATACATGGAAGGCGACAAGATAGTAGGTGCAGATATAGATTTTGCAAACGCTATTGCGGAATACATGGGCTGTGAACTTGAAGTTACAAACATCGACTTTGACGCAGCGCTCACCGGCGCTTCAACAGGTAAGTACGATATGGCTGTTGCAGGTATCACCGCAAATGACGACAGACGTAAGAACATGAATTTCTCCGATGATTACTACAAGGCTTCACAGGCAATCATCGTTACTGCAGACAGCGATATCAAAGCTGCCGCAGATTTGGAAGGCAAGGTTGTTTCGTGCCAGGAGGGTACAACAGGCGAGAGTTATCTCCAGGACAACAACTACCAGATTCAGTCCTTTAAGACAGGTTCTGAGGCTGTTGCGGCTTTGGTTGCCGGCAAGGCAGACGCTGTTGTAATCGATAATGCAGTTGCAAAGGCTCTTTCACAGGAGCAGGGCGGAAAGACAAAAGTTCTTGACGAGGCTCTTACAGAGGAAACCTACGCAATCGCAACAAAGCTTGGCAACGATGAGTTTACAAGCAAATTAAACGAAGCAATCAAAGCTTTGAAAGACAACGGCAAGCTGGCAGAAATATTCAAGAAATACGATTTGCCTTACGACGCTGAATAAATTTTAACCTAAATTAAACGGCGCAGAGATTTCTGTGCCGTTTTTAAAAATATGCAGGAAAGGTAAGTTTACATTATGGTATGGTTTAATGCTTGGCTTGACAAGCTCTACAACACATTTATTGTTGCCGACAGATACAAAGCATTAATCGGCGGTTTGGAAAAAACCCTTATAATAACTTTCGGCGCCCTTATTATCGGTGTTATCATCGGTACGATTGTGGCAATAGCAAAGGTGCTGACAGAAGATAAGCCTTATTTGGGATTTGTCAGCGTTATATGCAATATTTATCTTACGGTAATACGCGGAACACCTGTTGTCGTTCAGCTGCTTATTTCATTTTTCATTATATTCGTAACCGCAAAAGACGGAACTTTGGTTGCAATGCTGACCTTCGGAATTAATTCGGGTGCATACGTTGCCGAGGTTATCCGTTCCGGAATTATGGCTATAGACAAAGGACAGATGGAGGCAGGACGGTCGCTGGGTCTTTCGCAGTACCTTACAATGAAGGAAATAATCATGCCTCAGGCGTTTAAAAACATTCTGCCTGCCATAGGCAATGAAATGATAGCATTGCTTAAGGAAACCTCCGTTGCAGGTTATGTTGCGGTAGTTGACCTTACAAAAGCGGGAAATCAGATAAAAAACACTACATATGACCAGGTTAACCCGATTTTACTGGTTGCTCTGGTTTATCTTATAATAGTTTTGGTTATGACAAAGCTGTTGTCAATTATGGAAAGGAGATTGCGTCGCAGTGATATACGTTAAAGATTTACATAAAAGCTTCGGCGAGCTTGAGGTTTTAAAGGGGATTGATGAGCATATTTCCGTAGGCGAGGTTATCGCGGTAATAGGTCCGTCCGGAAGCGGAAAAAGTACGTTTTTGCGTTGCTTAAACCTTCTTGAGAAGCCCACCGGAGGTACAATCACAATTGACGGTGAGATAATCACCGATGGTAAAATAAACATAAATCATATCCGCGAGAAAATGGGCATGGTGTTCCAGCAGTTTAATCTGTTCCCCCATCTTTCGGTTTTAAGCAACATCACACTTTCACCCATTAAGGTTAAAAAGATGAATAAGGACGAGGCTGAAAAGCTTGCTTACTCACTTCTTGAAAAAGTCGGCTTAAAGGATAAGGCTCTTTCCTACCCCGGTCAGCTTTCCGGCGGTCAGAAGCAAAGAATTGCAATTGCAAGAGCCCTTGCAATGAACCCGGAAATAATGCTGTTTGACGAACCCACCTCCGCCCTTGACCCGGAAATGGTCGGCGAAGTTTTGGACGTTATGAAGTCCCTTGCAAAAGAAGGTATGACGATGGTTGTCGTAACCCACGAAATGGGCTTTGCAAGAGAGGTTGCCGACAGAGTGCTGTTTATGGACGGAGGCGTCATAGCCGAAAGCGGCACACCGGAACAGATTTTTACAAATCCGCAAAACCCCAGAACACAGTCGTTTTTAAGCAAGGTTTTGTAATCACAAATAATCACCCCGTTACATAGCATGATAACGAGGTGATTATTATGTTTAAAATAATACTTTTGGGCTGCATATGTTTTTTCTGCTCCTTCGGTGTTGCCGAATTTTTCCGCATGCTTTTTTTCTGCCGTGGCGGCAAGAAGGATTTTTTCACCGTTGTGCCCTTGTTAAACAACGGCACACAAGCCGAGGGAATTATACGAAATGCGTTTTACGGCACATTCTCCGGGCATGTTATTGCGGTTGACTTCGGCTCTGCCGATGACACAATGAGCATTTTAAACAGCCTTACAAAGGAATACTCCGCTCTCTCTGCCATGACGGCGGACGAATTTTTAAGCTACATAAAGGAATATTATAACAATGGAAACGAACTTTGAAGAAATATCGGGAACAGTTGAACATATCATATACTGCAACAATGCGAACGGCTATACCGTATGCAATGTTTTGTTAAATGACGGCACAGAAATGCCGGTTGTGGGTTGTCTGCCCGGTCTTTCGGAAGGCGAGCAGGTGCGCATAACCGGCAAGCTTGTTATTCACCCCGATTACGGCGAACAGTTCAAAGCAGACACTTACGAACGTGTAATGCCGAAGGAAATTTCGGATATTATACGCTACCTCTCCTCGGGAATTATCCGCGGAGTGGGCCCTGCGACAGCGAAAAGAATAACAGACCGTTTCGGCGAAAAATCTCTTGAAATTATTGCGGATTACCCGGCGCGGCTGTCCGAAATTTCCGGAATATCGGAGAAAAAAGCCCTTGAAATCGGCAAAAGCTATTCGGAGCAGCTTGGCGTGCGGGACGTTGTTATGTTTTTGCAGCGTTACGGGATTTCTTCAAAATTTGCGGTTAAAATTTATCAGCGTTTCGGCGTAAACACTGTTGAAATCATAAAGCTTAATCCTTATACGTTAGCCGAAAACATACGCGGAATCGGCTTTAAGCGCGTTGACGAAATTGCCGCCGGAATGGGCATCGAAAATAACGACAAGCGCAGAATCGAAGCCGGCGTTATCTACAGTCTTACTCTTGCAATGGCAAACGGTCATTCCTGCCTTCCCAAAGGCATGCTGATTCAGAATGTGTGCTCTCTGTTAAACGTTAATACGGTTGAGGCGGAAAACGCCGTTACATCCCTTATATTTTCCGAAAAGCTTTTTTCGGAAAATATCGACAACGCACAGCTTATATATCTGCCATATTTATATAATGCCGAGAATTATACGGCGCGCTCCCTTAAGGAACACTCCGAAAACAAATATCATATTCTGCCCGAAAAAGTAGACAAAATCAT
>CAJLYO010000076.1 GCA_905210885.1 uncultured Eubacteriales bacterium
CTCCCGAAAAATAAATCCGGCTTTCGGAAAATTTTTATCCGGATGTGCCGCAAGTGACGGCAGACGCTACTATGTATATGCAAAGGGCGAAAATGCCGGTGCACTTATGGTATATGACACCGTAACGGGGCTTTGGTGCATGGAGGACGACACGGAATTTGTGGATATGACGTCGTATGATAACACGGTTTATGCAATAACCGCCGACGGCACGCTGTATAAATTTTCCGATGGCGGCGAGCAGGTGGAATGGGAGCTTGAAACAAAAAAGTTCAATTTCGGCATACCGGACAAAAAGAAGTTTAAAAATATGTCGCTCCGCGTCAAGATGCAGCAGCAATGCACCATGGATATCTACATTAAATATGATGACGGCGAATATAAAAGGCACGCATCGTTTTCGTCCGTGGGCACAGATGTTGCGGATATAAGACTTAAGCCCGAGAAATGCGACAGTTTCAGTCTTATGTTAAAGGGCAGAGGCAATGCAAAAATAATAGGTCTTTACGGTACTGTTATATGCTCGTCAAAGCGGCATGACAACAGCGCCGGGCTTATAACGTATTAGGAGGAAATATGGAATATTTTGATTTTGATGCCGCACTGTCGGAACAGGCTTTGAAATGCGGCGATTACAATGAACTTGCCCTTGTGGTGGCAAATATGGCTGACGCATTGGCGTGCTGGCAAAAGCAGCTTAACGATTATGCGTCCACACTTGAGGAATAGAAGGAGGCGGTTTTGTTATGGCACTTAAACCATGGCAGGTAATGAACAGCAAGGATTATGACACATACAAATCAAATAAATACAGGGCAGAAAAATTCGGGGATTCGGACGGCAGACTAAACAGGGAAAACTCGGTTTTGCGCAATAACTACGGAATTTCCGCAGATGAATACAGCTATGATGATCTTCAGCGGCAGTCTGCCTACGGCACGAATCCATATGATTATGCGGCGCAGAAAAATCTCGGAAGGGCAAAAAAATATGCGGCTGCGTCAAATCCGTACACAAAGCAGAAGTATGACTTGTACAACGAACTTGTGAATTTTAAGTATGACCCAAATAACGACGAGGTTTTCAAGGCGTATAAGGACATGTATACACGAGAGGGCACTGCCGCCCGTGACCGCGCGTATTCAAATGCTTCCGCCCGAAGCGAAGGCAGAAACAATACGTGGGCGGAGGCAGCGGCGGCGCAGGCACAGAATGCGTACACGAAAAAAATTTCCGATGTTGTGCCGTCTTTGGCGGAAAGGGCGTATCAGAAGCTTGTTAATCAGTACAATTCGGTAAGCGGTTTTGAAACCAATGCGGACAAGCAGAACCAGGCGCTGTATAAAAGTGAGCTTGAACAGTATAAGGAGAACAGCGACATGGCTGATAAGTACAGAAAAACGGCTCAGCAGCAGCTGTCCGATGCACGGGAGAATATAAGCAACGATATCTCAGACAGATACAAGGAAACGCAGATTGCGAAAAACAATCAGTCTATGATAAGAACCCAGCAGGAGATAGAAAAGGCAAATATCGAGCTTAAATTTTTGACGGAGATTGAACAGCTTAAGCTTAAGCTCGGATATCTTGACCTTGAGTCCGCTCAGGCACTTATAAATCAGCGCAAGGCACAGACGCAAAAAGCGTATTACTCAATGACAAAATAAAAATACGGAACAGGCATTGCCTGTTCCGTATTTTGACTCTGCCGAACCATTGAGATATTCGAACTATCTGCTACTGCTTCGACTTTTTTCAAAAATTTAAATCATCACTAATTCTATGGGTATATTATAACAAAAAAACTCCCAAAATTGCAAGCTTTTATTTAGTTTTTATCGTTCATATCTTTTTAGTTCCGTCTTTACATATTCGCGCGGAGTCATACCGGTTTTTCGTTTGAACGCATAACTGAAATACGATTGTGAAGAAAAACCGGTTTTATAAGCTATATCCGCAAGTGTCATATCCGAAGTCAAAAGTAGTGTCTTCGCCTTTTTTATCCTCTGGTCCTCAACATATTCATGAACCGTTCTCCCGGTAGATGTACGAAAACAGTTGTGAAAATGTATTGGACTGATACATGCCTGCCGAGCTAACGTTTTAAGCGATAAATCTTCGGTTATATGTTCGTTTATATATTCAATGATTCTATCAATAATTTTCCCGCTGTTTCTGTTTGCTCCCACACCGTGAATTTTTGCTGCTTTTGAAAGCGTATACACCAGCTCAAGCACACGGCTCTGCAGCATAATACCATCTATCGCCGAAGCACTTTCCGAATATGCGATTATTTCACGAAAAATATTATATATTTCCTCTGTATTTTCAATATCTGTAAAACTCGGCATCTCAGTGAGCAAATTAAAAAGAATTCCATCATACACAATGAAATGAATATAAAAGCATTTATGCGGCAGTCTTGTGTGCCGTAGCTGCTCTGGCTTTGCACAAATAACGGTTTCGGGCGTTATAATATGAGATTCATCGTTAATATATGATACTCCGCCCTTTTCCAACGGTATTTCTAATTCAAACAGTTTTATTCTTCTGTTTTTGCTTTCATAGCGCCCTTTCACATAATTGTCACTGTTATATATGCCGGCAGCTACAATTTCCAGAAATTTAATATCCATATTTCCTCCAAAACAATAATATTTCTAATAAATATGCTAAGATTTATATAGATTTTCGATAAAATGTATTATATAATAAAAGTTGTTGCAAGTCAAGAAACGGATCAGAAATTCACTTTATCAGTAATGCAAATATTCTGACAGCAATAAAACATGTTATACAAGCAGGATGCGTTTCAGAGCACATTTTCTCACATCTTTCGGACGCAAAGGAACCGAATATATACTGCAGACTCTATTCACCCGGATACATACTATACAGACACACAAGACCGAAAAATACCAGATTATATTTTAAAAGGAGAGAAAAATCATGAGGCACAACGCTAAAGTCGTTAATCATAACGGTACATTAAAAATTGAAATAAACGGCAAGTTCTATAATCCGCTGTCATTCAAATCTTTTCGTCCCAATCCACAGAATATTTCGGAATTTTATAATGCAGGAGTGCGTCTGTTCAGTGTTCTTTCAAGCGGTGTAACCTCCGCTCTGGGCGTACCATATTCGCTATACGGCGAATCGTGGATAGGAGACGGTTGTTACGATTTCTCCGCAATTGACAGGCAGATGGATATGTTTATCCAAAACGCGCCGGACGCGTATTTTGCACCGATGCTTCAACTGGATACACGTAACTGGTATTTAAAAGAACACCCCGAGGTTCCTAATTCATTCACAAATTTATCGCAGATTGCCTGCGATGAAGCATGGAAAAAAGCAGCGGCCGATTACATGAAAGCAGCAATCGAACATATTGAGGCAAAGTACGGTGACAAGGTTTACGGATATTTTCTGCTTTGCGGAACTACGACAGAATGGTTTTCCGACTATGATTTTGAGGTACCCAATTCGATAAAAAACACCGGCTACAAAATTTGGCGGAAAGACAATAGTGTAAGTCTTCCCTCACCGAATGTCCTTGAAAAAAACGGTGATGTATTTCTCGGTGCAGATGAAAGCGAAGTGTATCTCGCACGAAAATTCCACAATGAAATCATTGCCGATTTGATTTTGTATTTTGCACACAATGCACAGGAAATTCTACACAAAAACAAATTGCTTGGCGTATACTACGGCTATCTTTTTGAACTTGGCGGCGAACGTCTTTACAACGCCGGCAGTCTGGGCTACGAAAAGGTATTCCTAAGTCCGGACATAGATATGATTTCAAGCCCGTCATCATACTACTACCGCGGTCTTCTTGACCCCGGCGCATTTATGGTGACACAAAAAACTCTTTATATGCATAACAAGATATATTTTCTGGAGTTCGATCATATCACTCATGTTGCGCCTGAAACGGTGAGTGACGAACCGCAGGAAAATTCAGAAAATGCAAGGCTTGTAAAAATCCCCGGTTCTGACAACAGATGCAAAAATGAAACAGAGTCGTTAAATCTTATGTATCGTGATTTTCTGCTTTGCATAGCAAATGGAGCTGCAATGTGGTGGTTCGACATGTTTGACGGCTGGTTTCGCACAAATGGGATGATGAATGCAGTCCGTAAAATGATTGGCACGGCGGAAATGCTCTCAGAAATTCCATGTAAGAGCGCGGCGCAAATAGCTGTTTTTGCCGAGGGTGAGTCAATGTATCGCGCCCGTAAAACCTCAAAGCTTGCAACCGTTTGCCTGTCCGACATACGCCGCACATTGGCAGAATGCGGTGCGCCATATGATTTGTATTCAATATCAGATATTGCTCTTGACAACGCAGACAATTATCAAATGTATATCTTCGTGAATCAATATGAAATATCGGACAAAACGCGTAAACATATAGATGAAAAATGCATGGCTGCCGGGAAAACCGTGTTGTGGCTATATGCGCCCGATTATGCCACCAATGGACAGACAAGTGTAGACCGCATTTCAAAAATAACAGGTATCAATGTATCGGAATGTAATAAGCCGCACGGCAAATTGATTTATAACGGGTGCGAATACGATTATCCGTTAAACGCTCCATATTTTTCCGTCCAAGATGAAAGCGCCGTCCCTCTTGCCAATTTTGAAGATGAGAGCATCGCAGTCGCAGAAAAGAACATCGGCAATTTCAAAAGCGTATACTGCTCTACATGCAATCTTCCATCAGAATTGCTCCGCGATATTATTGACCGCAGCGGACTTTTTGTTTACAGCAGGAACAGCCGCGTTTATACATACGTAAACTCAGCTATGATAGGTGTCTATAACGCAACGGGAAACGATGCCGAAATACATCTCCGGAATGACGGAACTTACACCGACTTAATAAGCAATGAAAAATTTATATGTAAAAAAGGAATAATAGAATTAAAAAATCGTGATATAAACGCATTTCTATTTGTAAAGGAATGATGGGTTCGGCATTTTTAATGCTGTTATACAAAAAATATATGAGGAAGTGAAATTCAAATGAAAGTAACGGATATAAGAGTATTTACAGTTGACTGTTTCAGAACAAATTGGGTGTTTGTTAAAGTCTATACAGACGAGGGGACAGATGGAGTCGGAGAGGCGACTCTTGAATACAAGGAAAAAGCGTTAATAGGTGCAATAGAACACATAAAGGAATATATTGTCGGACAAAATCCGCTTGATATTGAAAAGCATTGGCACAATATTTACCGAGATGCATATTGGCGCGGCGGAGCGGTTTTAATGTCTGCACTGTCCGCTGTTGAAATGGCACTTTGGGATATATTAGGCAAAAGTCTTAATGTACCGGTTTATCAACTCTTGGGCGGCAAGATAAATGATAAGGTGCGTATATATGTAAACGGATGGTTTGCCGGAGCAAAAGAGCCTGAAGAATTTGCACAAAAAGCAAGCATTGCGGTAAAAAGAGGCATTACTGCAATGAAATGGGATCCATTTGGTAAGAGCTATCTAAATATTTCAAACAAAGAGCTTGACAAAGCATTAAAATGTATATCTGAAGTGCGTGACGCTGTGGGTGATAAGGTTGATTTGCTTATTGAGGGACATGGCAGATTTAATATACCGACAAGTATAAAAATTGCAAAGGAACTTGAGCAGTTTAAGCCAATGTTTTTTGAAGAGCCCGTCCCTCCGGATAATCTCGATGCGCTCAAGGAAGTAAAAGATAAGTCGCCTGTTGCTATTTCTGCCGGTGAGCGCTTGTATACAAGGTGGGATTACAGACCGATGTTTGATAAAATGGCTGCCGATTACATACAGCCGGATATATCGCACGTAGGCGGAATAATGGAGCTTAAAAAAATTGCTGCCGAAGCAGAGTGCAGATATATTCCGTTTGCACCTCATAATCCGTCAGGACCTGTTGCAAATGCAGCAACACTCCAGCTTGCGGCGACCTGCCCGAATTTTGAAATTCTTGAAATTATGTATTCAGATGTAGAGTGGCGCAAAGATATAACAAACGAAAAACTGGAATATAAGGACGGTTATATAAAAATACCGGACAAGGCAGGGCTGGGCATTGAAATAGACGAATCTGAATGCCTTAAACATACATACAAGCCACACACGCTAAGACATTATACAGGAGCACTTACAGATATAAGACCGGCAAAAAATGAATTTTATTTTTAAGGAGATATAGATATGAATGCAGTATTAATAACAGGAGCGTGCAAAAACACAGGAGTTGCAATAGTTAAAAAATTTGCCGCAAAAGGGAAAAATGTAATCTTTACCGGAAGAAATCTCGAAAGTATTCGTGATATGCAGAATAAATATTGTGAAGAGTTTCCGAATGTAAATATATCCGGTTATCAGATTAATTCGTTGAATGAAGACAACTCTATTGACGAAAAGTCGGTAAGAGCTTTGTTTGAGGATCTGGACAAAAAAGAAATATTTATCGAAACGCTTGTTCTGAACGCAGCAGATCAAGGACTTAATATGGAGATATTTAAAAACCCGATAACCGATTTTATGCGCGTAATTAATACAAATGTTGTATGGAATTACTGTATGGCCGAGAATGCTGCAAAAAGAATGAAAGACAACGGCAACGGAAATATAATTTTTATAAACTCAAACACAGCATACCGTGCAATACCGAATAGAATTGCATATTCCACATCAAAGGGCGGTCAGTTGGGTATGATGAGAGCTATGGCACTTGATTTGGGAAAGTACAATATACGCGTCAACGCCGTGCTTCCGGGAATGATAAGGACGGACAGATGGGTAGAAAATCCTGATTTCTATAAAGATGTGCCGTCAAGATTTACACCTCTTGGCGATGTTGCAACAGGAGATGATATTGCAGATGCTGTATGGTATTTTGCGGCTCATTCTAAAAATACTACCGGCGCCGAGCTTACGGTTGACGGCGGCAATACTATACAGTTGTATCCTATCATAAAGCTTTAAAACATATGCAGTAAATAATTAAACGGGAAAATCGGGACAACCCCTTTTTTACCTCCAATAGAGGCGTTTGAGATTTTTTTGTTGCCTCAAATGTCGCTAAATATTATAACACAAAAAGCCATATGGAACACTTGGCGTTCTTGCACCAAATGAAGCGAAAACTTTATAGTGAGAGCAGGCAAAACAGCTTGCTTCCCCCAAAAAATTTTGCTCTTTTGTGTCTGCTTACTTGACTATATTTCATTTTGCCTATGACGCAGTTCGAATCCTAAAAACAGAAGCATATATCCCAAGAATTGAATACGAAAAAGGGCTTGCGGAATTTCCGCAAGCCCTCCCGGCTACTGACCAAATCGACATTACATCTCTGTGGTTCGGCATTCGTGGTGATCCGTACGAGAATCGAACTCGTGTTTCCGCCGTGAAAGGGCGGTGTCTTAACCGCTTGACCAACGGACCGTTATGGTAGCGGCAGGTGGACTTGAACCACCGACCTATCGGGTATGAACCGATTGCTCTAGCC
>CAJLYO010000077.1 GCA_905210885.1 uncultured Eubacteriales bacterium
AAAATCATTCCGGCGGCGTGATTTTTATGTATATATTCAAGCATCATTAAAGACCCCATGGAATGGGAAATTCTGCCGCCCATAACGCCCAGCAGAATAATCTGGTCGCACTTGTGCTTAAGGGCAAAATCAACGCATATATGCAAATCCGTCTTATCCTTTTTACAGGGGTAAGTATAAATTTTCACATCGGTCGGCAGCTTTCCCGAAACGGAATCCATATCGCCGATAATAACGTCCGGCTTAATTCCTGCCTCGCAAATAAGATTATATCCGCCGTCTGCGCATATAATAAGGTCGTCCTCGTTTCTTTTAATGCGCGAATACAGGGAAACATCTTCATATGTATGTGCCCCGGCGGCGTAAATAAAAGCTCTCTTGCTCATTTAACCGCACCTCCGCATGCCTTTCTCATTTCGTCCGCTGCGGCGGCGCTGTCCGGTGCGCCGAAAATTCCGGTGCCGCTTACGATAACGTTTGCACCCCTTTCTACCACCTTGTGCACGTTATCCGCATAAATTCCGCCGTCAACCTCCAAATCCTTATCCCCTATCATTTTTCTTAAAACGGGGATATTTAAAAGGGCAGACTCCACCATGCCCTGACCGCCAAACCCCGGGAACACCGTCATCTGGAGCACCATGTCGGTATCGTCAAGATATTTTCCGATTGTTTCCGGCTTTGTATCCGGGTTAATGGCAAGTCCGCTTTTTTTGCCCAGCGAACGGATATATTTTAAGCACTCGCCGATATCGTCGGGAGCCTCGGCATGTATGGTTATTATATCGCTTCCGGCGTCGGCAAAGGCTTTAATGTACTTTGACGGTTTCTCAATCATAAGATGAGTGTCAAGTATCATATCCGTAATTTTTCGTACGCTTTTTATAACAGGCACGCCGAAACTTAAGTTCGGCACAAAATGCCCGTCCATCACGTCAAGATGCAGCATTTCCGCTTTGCCCTGAATTTTTTTAACCTCTTCGCCTATTTTGGTAAAATCCGCCGACAGAAGTGACGGTGAAATTTTAATCATAGCTTTTTATCTCCTTTAAAGCACTGTACAGTGCGGTATAGCTTTCGTATCGGCTTTTTGCGATTTCTCCCGATTCCGCCGCAGCACACACTCCGCAGTCACGGGGTTTTGCGCCGTAGTGAACGCAGCCGGCAAATTTGCAGCCGCCGCTGAATTTTTCAAACTCGGGGAAATATCCGCAAAGCTCGTCTGCCGGGGTTTTTCCTATATCAAGCAGGCTGAACCCCGGGGTGTCCATAACATAGCCGCCGTTTTCCGCGGGAAAAAGCTCAACATGGCGTGTTGTGTGCTTTCCTCTTTCTATTTTGCTTATCTCGCCCGTTTCCACGTCAAGACCGAAACGGCGCAGAATACTTGACTTTCCCACACCGGAGTTTCCGGCAAAGGCGGTGATTTTCCCGGCGGTAAAGCTTTTTAACTCGTCTATGCCGCTGCCGTTTTCCGCGCACACCTTAAACACGCGGTAGCCTGCCTTCTCATATGTTTCTGCAAGCTCGTTTCCGTCCGAAATATCGGTTTTGTTTATAACGATAACCGCTTCGATTTTATTTTTCTCCGCGCAGACCAAAAGTTTATCGATCAGAAACGTGTCCGGCGCCGGGCTTGCCGCCGCGGCAACCACTGCAATACAGTCGATATTTGCAACTGGAGGGCGGACAAGGATATTTTTCCGCTGTCCTATGCCTTCGATTGCACCCTCATACGGGTTTTCGTTCACCACGGTGATTTCGGCGCAGTCGCCCACCGTTGGGGTTATGCCCATTTTTCGCAGCCTTCCCCTTGCGCGGCACTCTGCCGTCCGCCCATCCGGGGTTTTAACATAGTAAAAGCCGCCTATTCCTTTAACAATTATGCCGTTTATCATAGCTGCACCGTATCCTGCTTTGCAATCACATCATCATAATAAACCTCGATTTTTACCGAGCCTGATCCCTTAAGCTCGAGGGTAAACTGACCCTCGCTTTTGTTATGCTGTGCATTGTGGATAACAGAGCCGTTTTGCACAACAACAATTTTTGTGTTGTCCTTATCCTTGGGCACAGGCACGGTATAGGTCTTTGCCTGGGTATGTGCCGGCTCATCCTCAGACGCGCCGGTGCTTACGGTTAGGTCAATTACAGTGTATTCGTCTACCTCTGTTCCGGCTTCGATGCTCTGACCGATAACCGTGCCGGAGGGTTTCTGGCTTGAAGTGCGTTTTGTTTCGCCAAGCCGCAGATTGTTATTTTCAATAATCGCCTTTGCTTCGGCGTAGCTCTTGTCAACAAGCTTGGGCATGGGGATTTTGGAAAGCTCAGGGCCCTTGCTTACATAAACGTAAATCTTGCTGCCCGTTTCAACAGTTGTACCTGCCTTGGGGTCTGTGCGGATAACGGTTTCCTTGGGGATTGACGAATTAAATTCGTCAACACGCTCAACCTCAAACCCGGATTTTTTAAGTTCAAATTCCACGTTGCTGTATTCCTGGCGCACGTAGTTTGAAAGCTTGCCGGTTTTTGCGCCTTTGCTTACCGTTACGCTTACGTCAAAAGGTGTCTTTCTGTTTGTGCCTGCTTTGGGGTCCTGCTTTACGATAATTCCGGCTTCGTACTCGCTGCTGTCGACCTCCTGGATAAGCACGATATTGATATTTTGTTTTGCGTACTTTTCTTTCATTTTCTCATAGTCTTCGCCTTCAACAGAGGGCACGCGTGCCTCCGTGCTGCCGCCGCGGAACGCGCCTAAGCTTGCGGCAATGCCTACGCCGAAAATGATAACTATTATAACGGACACAACCGCCGCCCAGACGAGAGTCTTTTTATCGGACTTTTTCTCCGCCTCGGTTTTTTCGGGGCGCGGTGTTTCTTCTTTTTCCTCTTTATCCTCCGGCTCCGGCGCTCTTTTTGCCTGCTCCTTTGCCATTCTTAATATTTCATCGGTGTTTCCGATTTTCACCGTTTTGTCAAACTGCTCCGTTTTAGGCGCCGCAGGCTTGGGCACAAGGTCCGGTGCGGCTTCCGCCGCATGCAAATCCGCAAGCATTTCGCCGGCGGAGGCATATCTGTCCTCGCGGCGTTTTTCCATAGCCTTTGATACAATCGCCTCAACCGCAAGGGGAATTGCCAGGTTATACTCCTTCATGGGCACCGGCTGTTCTTGAATATGCTTTATTGCGATTGCAACGTGGCTTTCGCCGTCAAAAGGCAGTCTGCCCGTTAACATTTCGTACATTACAACGCCTAAAGAATAAATATCGCTTTTTGCGTCGGTCATTCCGCCCCGCGCCTGCTCCGGCGAAAAATAGTGGACAGAACCCATGGCATTTCCGCTTATGGTAACCGTATTTTTCGTAACGGCGCACGCAATACCGAAGTCTGTAACCTTAAGGACGCCGTCGTTTGTCATAATAATATTGTGGGGCTTTATGTCACGGTGCACAACGCCGTTTTTGTGGGCGCAGCGCAGCGCCTCGCAAATCTGCATTGCATAGCCCACAGCCTCGCGCCAGGGCAAAATTCCGTTTTCGTCCATGTACTCCTTTAATGTTCTGCCCTGAACGTACTCCATTATAATATAGTTTAAATCGCCGTCTTTTCCCACATCGTAAACGCTTACGATATTGGGATGGGAAAGGCATGCCGCCGCCTGAGCCTCAACCTCAAAACGGCGCAGAAATTCCTTGTCCTGTGCAAGCTCGGGGCGCAGAACCTTTACGGCAACCTCCCTGTTTAACAGTCTGCACCGCGCAAGGTAAACGTACGCCATACCTCCGCTGCCGATTTCTTTTATTATTTCATATCTGTTACCAAGAAGCTTTCCTGTGATATCCATAGCTGTCCCTCCTACAACTTAATAAGAACTGCCGTAACGTTGTCGCGTCCGCCGGCTGAATTTGCGGCGTCAACAAGATTTTTCACGGCTGTATCGGGGTTTTCCATAATAATATTAAAAATATCTTTATCGTCAACCATTGACGAAAGTCCGTCCGTGCAAAGGAGAATGTAATCTCCGGCGGTGCAGATAACGCGGTTTACGTCAATCTCCACAAACCGCTCCGTGCCCACCGCCCGGGTGATAAGATTTTTCTGGGGGTGGTTTTTCGCCTGATTTTGCGTTATCGTTCCGCTGTCTATAAGCTTTTGAACAATTGAGTGGTCTTTGGTGAGCTGTATTATTTTTTCACCGTTGATATAATAGGCTCTGCTGTCGCCCACATGCCCGATATAGGCAATATTGCCGTCCATTTTAAGCAGAACAACGGTTGTGCCCATGCCGTCAAGCTCGCTTTTTTCGGTGGATTTTTTATACACCGCATTATTAGCGGCAACTATAGCTGTTCTCAGTGCGTCCTCCGCGTCGTCATTGGGCTGCGCCATAACATCGCCGATAATGCGCACAGCCATGGTGCTTGCGATTTCGCCGCCGTTATGACCTCCCATACCGTCGGCAATTACGCACCAACTGCCCTGCTCGCTTATATAAAAGCAGTCCTGATTTGACTTTCGGACCATTCCCTTGTCCGTAATTCCGTAAATTTTCATCGCTTTGTCCTCGAATTCATTTCATTTCGGCGGAGCTGTCCGCAGGACGCCTCGATATCCGCGCCGAGAGTCCTCCTCACGGTCACGTTTACCCTTAAAGCCTCCAGGGCGGAAACGAACGCTCTGACATTTTTTCGGCTGCTGCTTGAAAATCCGCTTTCCGGCACGAAGTTTGCCGGGATAAGATTAATGTGGCAAAGCATTCCCCTTGTAAGCTTGGCAAGCTCAGCCGCACAGCGCTCAGAGTCGTTAACTCCGTCAATTAATATATATTCAAACGAAATGCGTCTGCCTGTTTTGGCTATGTACCGGCGGCAGCATTCAATAAGAGAGTCCACGTTATATTTTTTGTTAACGGGCATTATCATGTTTCTTATAAGGTCGTTTGGTGCATGAAGGGACACCGACAGAGTAATGGGAAATTCCTCCTCTGCCAGACGGTCGATTTTATCCACAAGTCCGCAGGTGGAAAGAGAAATATGCCGATAGCCTATATTCATGCCCTTTTTATGGTTTACGTTTTGCAGAAAGCGCACAACATTGTCATAATTGTCAAGAGGCTCGCCTATGCCCATTAAAACTATGTTTGAGATACGCTCGCCAAGGTCTGCCTGAAGCAGCGCCGCCTGACCCAGAATTTCTCCGGCGGTTAAATCTCTCTGCTTTCCGCCGATTGTGGAGGCGCAGAAACGGCAGCCCATATTGCAGCCGACCTGTGTGGAAAGGCAAAGGGAAATGCCGTGGTTATATTTCATGGCAACGCTTTCCACAATACTCTCGTCATTTAATTGTATCAGATATTTAACCGTTTCGTCTACCTTTGACGCGAATTTTTTAAAAATATTAACATTTGCAACACTATATTCCGTCAAAAGCTTCTGTTTTGTGAAGTTTGAAATATTGGTCATGCGGTCATAATCGGTCACGCCCAGGGAAAACCACTTAAAAAGCTGCTCCGCACGGAACTTCGGCTCGCCCACGGACACAACCGCGGTTTCTAATTCATTATATGTTAAGTCGTTTAAATTAATCATCGAAAACCTCGTCCATCAGTTTTTTTATGTCGTCCTTAAGGGGATTTTCACACGGCGTTATCTTATATGCCGCCCCTTCCCGGGGGTTTTCAAACAGCGCGGACGGCACATTTACAACATCGCCGTTTTCAAGCTCAACCGCCGCTGTTTTTCCCTCCAGCCTGTCAATTATAACCGTCATAAAAATCACGCTCCTTTAATTGTTTGTATAGGAATATTCGCTTACAACCCTGGCTTTTACGACAATCGGCTTTTGTCCGGCGTTTTTCCGCCTGCGCGGTGAAATTCTTATATTATTTTTTTTGCAGTATACAAGCCCGGCTGCGGCAAGCAGTCCGCAAGCTTTCAAAATTTTATTTTTCATTCAGCTTCACCTTTACTCCGTTTGACGTAAATGTCACGTTCCCTTTTTCAAACGTCTTTAAAACCTTATCCTCCGCCACGTACTTTAAAAGCCGCTTAACCGTATTTTTATTAGGATGGTTATAGCTTACGCCGTCACAGGAAATAACCGCATATTCGGGACTTACCGCCGTTAAAAATTCATCACATGAGCTTGTTTTGCTGCCGTGATGAGCAACCTTTAAAACGTTGGCTGACAGGTCATAATTTCTCTCCGTCATTTCCTCCTCCGAAAGCTTTTCCGCGTCGCCGGTAAAAAGAAACGCCGTATCGCCGTAGACCAGCCTAACAACAACGGAATAATTGTTAAGGCTTTCGTACTCCGCGGAGTTGGGCGCCAGAATCTGCGCCGATATGTTTCCGTCATCGAAAATATATTCCCCGGCCTTTGCGGCGGTAACCTTAAGTCCCTTATTTTTTATTGACTGCAAAAGCCTTTTATAGGTGTTTGTATCATGGGAAACCTTCGGCATAAATATTTTATCGATTTGGTAATTATCAATCACCTCCGGCATTCCGCCTATATGGTCGGAGTGGGGGTGGGTTGCCACAAGGTAATCGATTTTGTTTATTCCGTTATCGTCCAAAAAACCGGCAACGGTTCCGGCTTCGCTTTTTTCGCCGGAATCAATCATCATTGTCTTGCCGTCGGGCAAGGTTATAACAGTGCAGTCCCCCTGACCCACGTCAACAAACGTAACCGTAAGCTGCGATGCGTCTGCGTCCGTTTCCACCGGCACGGGCACGCATGCCGCAAGGGGAAAAAGCGTTAATATAAGCGCCGCTAATTTTTTCATGTTTATTCCTCCAGCCCGAGAAGGCGTGCCGCATTTTTATAAAAAATCTTTTCCTTTGTTTCCTCCGGCAAATCCATATTTTTAATATAGCGGACATCTGCCGTCTGGCTGTCCCAGGGGCTGTCCGTGCCGAAAAGAATTTTACTGTCGCCGTGCGCCGAAATTATGGATTTTACCATAGAGTCGTCACAGCGTCCGAGGGCAAAGCTTGTGTCAAAGTACACGTTTTCTCCGCACAGCACCTCCAAAACATCGCCGTACAAAGCGTTTGCGCCCATATGCGCCATAACAAATTTATCGTAGCCTATTGCATGCAGCATCTTTCTTGCACGCACCGGCGTATTTTTGATTTCACCGCGGAATCCGTAGTCGGAACCTGCATGATACACTATAACAAGCCCCAGCCGCGCCGCATATTCAAGCATGGGATAGGTCGACTCATCGTCAACGAAAAATCCCTGATAATCCGGGTGCAGCTTAATTCCGGGAAGTCCGTAAGCCTTAACGGTATCCAAAACCTCTTTATAATTTTCCGCTTTCGGGTGGATTGAACCGAATGATATAATGCGCTCGGTGCCGTTAATCTCCGCGGCAAATTTATTTATTGTGGTTTCCTGACCGCTTTTCGTGGCAATGGGCAAAACGACGCTTTTGTCAATCCCGGCGTCACGG
>CAJLYO010000078.1 GCA_905210885.1 uncultured Eubacteriales bacterium
GTATAAAGAAAAAATACGGATTGGATTAACAAATGAAAGGCATGATAACAATATGAAGCTTTGCGGAGCAATTTTTGACCTTGACGGCACATTGCTTGATTCAATGGGAGTTTGGGAGGAAATAGGCAACAAATTTCTTTTGTCCCTGGGAATAAAACCCAATAACGAATATAACAAGGTATTTAAAACCATGACGCTGTATCAGTCCGCCTGCTATTGCATTGAAAAGCTTGGGCTTGACGTTACACCGCAGGCGTTGGTTGACAGAATTAATTCGTTAATAGAAAACGAGTATTTGCACAACATAAAGTGTAAGGAAGGCGTAAGCGATTTTTTGGCAGTTCTTGCTGAGCATGGCGTAAAAATGTGCGTTGCAACAGCAACCGACAAGCACCTTGCCCTTCCTGCACTTAAAAGAAACGGTATAGACAAATATTTCGGCGAAATTTTCACCTGTACAGACGTCGGAAAAGGAAAAAACGAACCCGATATATATAACGCGGCCCTTTCGTATCTCGGTACGAAAATAGACGAAACCCTTGTTTTTGAGGATTCCTATCACGCAGCGGAAACGGCAAAAAAAGCAGGCTTTAAGGTAGCGGCGGTATATGATAAATTCAGCGGAGATGCCGCCGAAAAAATTTCAGATTGTATCATAAAAAGTTTTAAAAGTGCGGACTGCAAAAAAATATTGTTTTTATAAAATAACGGAGGTTAGTAAATGCAAAGAGAGAAACTATCATCAAGACTCGGATTTATACTTATGTCGGCAGGGTGTGCCGTGGGACTGGGAAACGTTTGGCGTTTTCCCTATGTAACGGGCGTATACGGCGGAGCAGCGTTTGTTATTCTGTACCTGTTTTTTCTTGTGATTTTGGGACTTCCCATAATGATTATGGAGTTTTCAGTGGGCCGTGCCAGTGGCAAAAGTGTGGCAGGTTCATTTCATGCACTTGAGAAAAAAGACTCAAAATGGCATTTGTTCAGTTATTTTGCAATGGCAGGCAACTATCTTTTAATGATGTTTTACACAACGATTGCAGGCTGGATGATTTTGTATTTTGTAAAAATGGCACGCGGTGAATTTACAGGCGCGTCTGTTGAGCAGATAGAAAACATTTTTACTCAGATGACAGGTCAGCCGCTTGTTATGGGACTTTTCATGGCATGTGTAACCGCCGCAAGCTTTTTTATTTGCATGCTCGGACTTCAAAACGGAGTTGAGAGGGTAACGAAAATTATGATGTCAAGCCTTGTGGTTGTTATGATTGCACTTGCAATCCGTGGGGTAACGCTGCCCGGTGCGTCGGAAGGTTTGAAATTCTATCTTATGCCCGATTTTGCAAAAATGCATGAGCAGGGACTGTTTGAGACAATATTTGCCGCAATGGGTCAGTCGTTCTTTACACTCAGCATAGGTATAGGCTCAATGGCGATTTTCGGAAGCTATATCGGCAAGGAGCGCTCGCTGACCGGTGAATCGGTAAGCATATTGCTGCTTGACACCTTTGTTGCATTGATGTCGGGCCTTATAATATTCCCGGCGTGCTTTTCGTACGGAGTAAATCCCGGAAGCGGCCCGAAACTTGTGTTTGTAACGCTGCCTAACGTGTTTAACAGCATGCCCGGCGGCAGGATTTGGGGTTCGCTGTTTTTCGTTTTCATGGCGTGTGCCGCACTTTCAACTGTGATAGCGGTTTTTGAAAATATTATTTCGTTTGCCGTTGACCTTTGGGGCTGGAACAGAAAAAAAGCCGCGCTTGTAAATATTGCGGCAGTTATAATTTTATCGCTTCCCTGCGTTTTGGGCTTTAATGTTTTAAGCTTTATACAGCCGATGGGTGCCGGAACAAATATTATGGACCTTGAGGACTTTATAGTAAGCAACAACCTTTTGCCGCTGGGTTCTCTTGTGTACCTGATTTTCTGTGTTTCAAGATACGGTTGGGGCTGGGATAACTTCATTTCCGAGGCAAACACAGGCAAGGGAATGAAATTCCCCAAATGTGTCAGGTTTTATGTAACGTATATTTTGCCTCTTATTGTTCTGTTTATATTTGTTCAGGGGTATTTTGAGAAGTTTTTTAAATAAAAATCTGACGGATGTTGTATTATCCGTAAAGGAGAGATGAATATGTTTAAACAGAATACGGAATTTGATATAATCGGCATGGGGGAAATTATGCTTCGCCTGTCCTCACCGGCAAAGGAAAAAATTTCGCAGTGTGAAACATTTGAGAAAAATATAGGAGGAAGTGAGTTTAACGTTGTGTCGGGTGCGGCTGTTCTCGGCGCACGTTCGGCAATTATTACAAAAATTCCTCAGAATAAAATCGGTCATTATGTGCGCAACAAAATACGCTACGGCAACGTGAGCGATGACTATATAGTTTATGACACTTCGTCCGAGGCAAGGCTTGGCGTATATTATTATGAAAGCGGTGCATATCCGAGAAAATCCGCGGTTATATACGACCGTTCAAGGTCCTCTATGTGTACTCTTGATTTGAACGAGCTTCCCGAGGATATTTATGCAAAGACCAAAGTTTTTCATGTAAGCAGCATTACCCTTGCAATAGACAAAGATTTGCAGGAAAATGTGCTTGAAATAATTAAACGTTTTCACGATGCCGGTGCACTTATTTCCTTTGACGTAAACTATCGCGCGGCACTGTGGACGGAAGAAAAAGCAAGAAGCGTTATAGAAAAAGTGTTAAAATACGTCGATTTTCTGTTTGTTTCTGAAGAAACCTCAAGACGTATGATGCAAAAAACAGGAACACTTGAAAAAATTATGCAAAGCTACGCTGCCGAATACGGGTGCAGGCTTGTCGCAACAACACGCCGCGAGGTTATATCGCCTATGCGCCATAACTTTAACTCGAAAATTCTCTTTGACGGCAAATTCTATGAGGAAGAACCGTATATCAATATCGAAGTTATTGACCGCATAGGCAGCGGTGACGCATATCTTGCAGGAGTTTTGTACGGACTTATTAAAACGGGCGATGTACGCAGTGCGCTTGAAATAGGTAATGCGGCATCGGCGGTTAAAAATACCATTGCCGGCGATATGCTTGCAAGCAGCATTGACGAAATCACGGGCGTAATTAAGTCACATAAAACTGTCGGCAGGCAGGACGAAATGGTGCGTTAGGCAAGCACCACGGATATAAGAATCTATTTGAAAATGCAGAAAAATCCCTGTTTTGCTATGCAAAACAGGGATTTTTGACGGTTTGACGGCTCTTACTGTGCACGGTAGAAGTATAATTTCGCTGTGCGTTTTTTATTTATTTTAACTTCAAATTCCTCAGAGCCTTTTAATGTGATTTTGCTTCCGTCATCGGCATCTGTGAAAACATACGTTTTATTTTTGTCAAGACCGCGCAGCGTAAAGCCTGCGCATGTGCACGGAGAATCCGGACGTCTGAACACCTGAACAATTCCGTCCCGGGTTTCCGGAGAATTGTACTGGGCCGCTGCCCAAGCGGTATTGCTGTCTGTGAAATCTGTCAGCTGATACATGTCACAGGACATATACGGACGGACTTTTTTATACTCCCCGCCGTATTTTTTTATCCACTCAATCTGCTCCGGTTCACCGAACTCAGACTTTTCCGAGAAGGTAAAGTTTGTCGTAAGTCCTGCTGCATACGAACTTCTTAGTTTATAAACATCGCCCCATGCTCTGCCGGAGCCTGTTCCGGAATAGGGTATCCATGTGCCGAAGGAAACGTTATGGGTCTGTGAAACTTCAATTATAAAGTTTGCCGGGCACTGATAGTCGCTTCTCCAGAGGGGGACGCTTCGTTTTAATGTTTCGATATCTATTCGTCTGCCGCCGGAGGAGCAGTTATCCACAAGCAAACCGGGAAATTTCTCCATAAGTGCGTCCCAAAGGCGGTACATTCCCATGATGTGCCTGATTTCCGTTATGCCCTTTCTGTTTGCTCCGTCATGCGCACGCCATATTTCAAGGGGCATGAAGTTAAAATCCTGTCTGTAGAATTTTATATCCAGCTTTTCTATAATTTCGGAAATCGTATCAAAGCAATACTGCCATGCCGGTTCATATCCCAAGTTTAAAAGCAGGCTTTCATCGCCGGTGTTGGGGTTGCTTAAGAAATATTCCGGGTGTTTCAGCGGAACGGGCATGTGCGGCAGCGCTCTTTCCGGTTCAAACCAGAGCAGAAGCTTAAGTCCTGCATCCTTTACCGCGCGGCTGACTTTTTCCATGCTGTCGGGGTGAATATGCGTGTTAATGCGCCAATCGCCGGCGTAGCTGTACCAGTCGCCCTCAAATTCGTCAGGGCTGTCCTGTGTTGAGGTGCCGTACCAGCCGGCGTCAATCCAGATATATTCAAAGGGCAGCTTGTTTTCTTTTATTATATTAATACGCTCAAGCATACCGTCTGTGGACATTCCGCCCCATAAACCGGCGCAAAATGGCAGCTGCTTATCAAAACCGGGCTTACCTATGGGGGAGAAATGCGCTTTCAAAAGCCGGCGCCATTTGTTCTGCGAGTCTTGGTAATCGCAATCTCTGTAATTCATCACGGTAAAGGAGGATGTTCTTATTTTTTCGCCGGGGTAAAGCTTAAAGCAAGTGTCCTCAAGTCCGGTTTTTATGCATACACTGTCGGCATTTCGCGTGATATCGCAGTTCCACTGTCCTGTCCAGCCTATGGCGAAAATTACGCCGTTGTTCTCCTCAAATACATTGAAAAACGGGGCCGTTTTGTCGCTGGAACGTCCGCCGACACAGCTGTAATGCTTTGTGTTTCCGGGATATATGTGATTTGTGTAGCCTTGCTGTGTGTATTCGTCCATGTCACAGTAAAACTCTCTTTTGTTCCATGTTGAGCCTGAAGGCGAGTAAATTTTTGTATCGGTGCTTTCATCAGGCAAAAATGCGGTGTAGCCGAGGGGCTCTTTGTGCTTAAAGGGAACTTCAATATCACAGTCGTAAAGCTTGGATATAACATTGCTCGGTTTTTCTGACGTGTTCTCAAACCATGTTACCCACTCGTATGCGTCAAAATCGGGGTATGCCTTTGCAATATTCGTAACTTTTAGTCCGTCCGGCAGCGTGTATTCGATTTCAAGCGAATTACCGTTTTCCGCTGCCTTCACGTACGGATTTAAATCCCAAAAGGGTTTGTCGCCGTACATAAATGAAAATCGTTTGCTTTTCTTTAAAAAATCCATATGAATCCTCCTTTTTATAAAAACATGCATGTACCGATAAAGCACAGCGCGATGCCTAAAGCGGTTCGTTTTCCCACTTTTTCTTTAAAAATAACAATGCCGGATATTGTGCTGAAAATTATTGTTCCCCCTGTCATAATGGGGTATAAAACGGTTGCCGGCAGATTTACGGCGCCGATAAGCTGGAACATATACGAAACGCCGGATAATACAGCACCGGGAATTATGTACAAAAGAAACTTCGGGGAAAATCCCGTGCATTTTTCTTCTTTTACAAAGGGAAGTATTGCGGTGCATATAACCGCTTTTATTAAGTTTGTGAGTATTACAAAGTCTGTTGCGGAAACTGCATTGGGGTTAATTTGGTGCTCCTTTGAAACCACACTTACAAAGCCGTTCAGCAAAAACACAGCTATACACAGATGCAGTTTTTTTGTTCTTGCGCCGCTGCCGTCTGTGTTCGTTATAAACACCGCCGCGGCGAGTATTATAAGTCCCATTGTGCGCAAAACCGAAACCGGTTCGTTTAAAAATATTAATCCCCATATATACGGAACCGTCATACCGCCTGTCATTAAAAACACGGTGTACAGAGCCATGGTTTCACTTTCCATTATTTTAAAACCAATCATTGTATATATAACGCAAAGTGAAGTCATTGCCGCCGCCATAATAACCGAATAGGTGTTTATACCGCATTTAAAGCCGTTCGCGGCGAAAAATATCACTGCGCTTGCGGCGCCGGTTATTATGTTAAAGACAATACCGCTTGCCGGTGTTGTGCCTGCGCGGTTCTGGTACGCTTTTGTCATTGCAAAATTAAGGGCGCACAGCACTGCGGCAGATATAAGTAAAATATAATCTTTTATCACTTTCATACCCCCTAAGCGGTATTTTAACACATAAAATATTATATTTCTATTGATTTTTCACCACAAAACATGATAAAATAAACAATGTGGAGGAGATTACATGGCTAAAATCATATTCGGCGGTGTTGAGCCGTTTTACATGAATATAAGGTATATAGAAACCGATTCAAAATCAATCGGCAACGTTTTTGAACAGCACGTGCACGATGAATGTGAGATATATTTTAATCTTTCCGGCGATGTGTCGTTTATGGTGGAGGACAATATTTATCCTATAACTCCGGGCAGTATTATAATAACCAGACCGTATGAAAACCACCACTGCATATATCACAGCAATGCCGTGCACAAGCATTACTGGATTTTGTTTTCATGCCGCGGCAATGAAAAATATCTTGATTTGTTTTTCAACAGAACCGCCGGGGTGGGCAATCTTATTGTGCTTACGCCGGAGGGGACGGAAAGGCTTATTACGGCATTTAACGAAATATGCGCCGGCGATATGCCCGAATATTCAAAACAATACCGTTTTTTTGAGGTTATTGATATTCTGAGCACCGGTGTAAAAAAGAGCAGCGCAAACGCAAAACTTTCCCCTGATGTTGCGTCTGTTATAAACGAAATAAACGCCGATATTTCAAAGCAGTTTTCCGTTTCGGAACTTGCCGCCGGAATGCATGTAAGCGTCAACACCTTGGAGCGTCATTTTAAGCAGCAAATCGGCATAACGCCGGGGCAGTACATACTGAGAAAGCGTATGGCAGGTGCGGCGGAGGTTCTGGCAAAGGGCGGCACTGTGCACGAGGCATACGAAATAAACGGTTTTTCGGATTATTCTCATTTTATATCCCTTTTTAAAAAACATTTCGGGGTTACGCCGAACAAATACAAGAAAAGCAGGTAAGAAAATATTGACAAACCGCAAGGCAGTATACTATAATTAAGGCGTAATAATTTTAATGGAGGGGCAGTTATGAATAAGTTTGGCGCGGTGTGCTCCGTTATAATAATGCTGCTTGCCGCAATCGCAGGGTTATTTGCGGGAGTGTATTTGAATCAGCAGCCTATGGAGGGTGCAATTTTGTTTGCGGTTATTGCAGGCTTTGCATGTGTTATATATAACGGAAACGGACAGCAGTAATTGGTTTACTGCTGTCCGTTGTTTGATTGTGTGAATCTTACATTATAATAATTCCGCCGTCCGGTGGCAAATGTACCGTGATATTACGTTCTTGCATTT
>CAJLYO010000079.1 GCA_905210885.1 uncultured Eubacteriales bacterium
AAAGCTGCTCGATTATGTAATGCTCCGGCTCGAGCGCGCATATCCAGCGCGATATGTCTAAATTTATCTGCTTTATGGGGAATTCATACAGCAAATCGGACATTATGTCGTCGATATCCTGCCCCGTAAAGCCCGTCGCGTTTATGGGTATTACGGACAAGCCGTATATGATATCTCTCGGCGGCTGTGAGGCGTGCCCCAACCGCGATAACTGCAATTTCAAAAAATCATGCAGAACATATTTGATATTTTCACAAAGGAATGTGATTTTTCATGAATATTAAGGAACTGTTAAATAAAAAAATAATCATTTCGGACGGCGGAATGGGCACTATGCTTCAAGCGGCAGGGCTTGGCATAGGTCAGATTCCGGAAAGCTATAACATTACTCACCCGGAAATTGTTTCGGATATTCACAGGCAGTATATTGCCGCCGGGTCGAATATTATAACCGCAAACACCTTCGGTGCAAGCCCTATAAAGCTTGAAGGCACAGGCTTTACGTGTGATGAGATTTTCGGTTCTGCTTTAAAATGCGAAAAAACCGCCGCCGAAAATAATGCGTTTGTTCCCGCCGATATCGGCCCTTTGGGAGAACTTTTGCAGCCTATCGGTTCCCTTTCACAGGCTGACGCATACGAAAGCTTTAAAACCCAGGCGGTACTTGCGGAAAAATACGGCGCTGACCTTGTGATTATTGAAACCATGACCGATTTAAAGGAGGCAAAAACGGCGTGCCTTGCAGTTCGTGAAAACACAAATCTTCCTATTATATGTACAATGTCATTTGAGGAAAACGGCAGAACATTCACCGGCTGCACACCCTCCGCCGCGGCGCTTACACTTTCACCCCTTGCAGACGTTATAGGCGTTAACTGCTCTGTCGGTCCGCGCCAGCTTTATGGCATAATATCAGAATTTATGGAGTTTACAACTGTTCCGGTCGCTGCAAGTCCCAATGCGGGATTACCGGTTATGGAAAACGGCGAGGTCAAATACGATATTGACAGCGTGCAGTTTGCAGACGCTATGGAAAAGCTTGTGAATTTAGGTGTGTCCGTAATAGGCGGCTGCTGCGGAACTACACCGGAGCATATAAAACGCATTTCCGATAAATTTTCCGGGAAAACACCTTCCGTTACGGAATTTAATCCGAAATGCGCCGTTTGCACCGCGGCAAAAACCGTGGTAATCGACAGACCGCGCGTTATCGGAGAGCGCATTAACCCCACGGGCAAAAAACGCTTTAAACAGGCGCTTGTTGAAAATGATATGAGCTACATTTTGGAGCAGGCAGTGTCCCAAATAAATGCCGGCGCGGATATATTGGACGTTAATACCGGACTTCCGGAAATCGATGAAACGGCTATGCTTACAAATGTGGTTAATGAAATTACCGCTGTAACCGATACACCGCTGCAAATTGATTCTTCCTCACCTTCTGCCGTTGAGGCGGCTTTGCGCGCTTACACCGGCAAAGCTATCGTTAACTCTGTTAACGGTGAGGAAAAGTCTATAAATAATATACTGCCCCTTGTTAAAAAGTACGGTGCGGCGGTTGTTATATTGACTCTGGACGAAAACGGAATACCGAAAAAAGCTCAGCAGCGTTTTGAAATCGCCGAAAAAGTAATTAAAAAAGCTTTAAGTATGGGTATTAAAAAATCCGATTTGTTTGTAGATTGCCTGACTCTTACCGTATCCGCCCAGCAGGAGGATGCAGGCGAAACGCTGAAAGCCGTGCGAATGGTAAAGGAGCGGTTAGGCGTTAAAACAGTGCTGGGCGTTTCAAATATATCCTTCGGATTGCCGTCAAGGCAGAATATAAACGAAACTTTCCTTGCACAGGCGCTTTTTGCCGGACTTGACCTTCCTATTATAAATCCCAATGCCGAGGGCATGATGCGCCAGGTAATATGCCATAACGTCCTTGCAAATATAGATATAAATGCGGAAAAATACATTGAAAAATATGCCGATGCAAAAACAGAAATTGTTGCCGCAAAAACGGATATGTCCCTTTTTGATATAGTTGTAAACGGCTATAAGGATAAGGCATACGAGGCAACTGCCGAACTTTTGAAGACAACCGACGGTCTTTCAATCGTTGACAATTACCTTATACCGGCGCTTGACGCCGTGGGTGAAAAGTATGAAAAAGGCACACTGTTTCTGCCGCAGCTTATAAGGGCCGCCGAAACGGTAAAAATGGCATTTGAGCGCATTAAAGAAGGCTTTGATTCCGACAACAAAATAAATAAAGGTTCAATAGTTATCGCGACGGTTAAAGGCGATATTCACGATATCGGGAAAAACATAGTAAAGGTAATTTTAGAAAATTACGGGTTCAACGTTATAGATTTGGGCAGAGATGTGGCACCGGAGCTGATACTTGACGCCGTTGTGAAAAACAATATTACTCTTGTGGGTTTAAGCGCGCTTATGACAACCACTGTAAAATCAATGGAGCAGACAATACAAATTTTAAAGCAGCATTGCCCGAATGTTGAAGTAATGGTCGGCGGCGCGGTGCTTACTCCGGAATATGCCGACATGATTGGCGCGGACTACTACAGCCGTGACGCAAAAATGTCCGTTGAAATCGCAAAAAAACATTTTAATTGCTGAGGTTTGATATGCTGAATGAAAATGAAATTAAAACGGCGCTGTCCTATAACGGAAACGTTACCGTTTTGGATACCGTGGATTCCACAAATAACTATGCAAAGATTAATTCAAAAAATTACGGTGATGTGTTTCTAACCAATAATCAGACTAAAGGCAAAGGCAGACTGGGCAGAACGTGGATATGTAATAACAGTCTTGCCATGTCTGTTTCCGTTAAGCCTTTTGATAACCCGGACGGCAATCTGCTTATACCGCTATTTGCAGGATACGCCGTTGTGAACGCCATATATGAACTCTACGGTGTTAAATGCATGATAAAGTGGCCCAACGACGTGGTGTATAACGGTAAAAAACTTTGCGGTATTTTAAATGAAGCAGTGACCGAAAACGGTGTAATAAAAAATATAATATGCGGTATCGGTATTAATACCGCCGGTGAAAAGCTGTCACAAGATATTACAGACAAAGCAACATCTTTAGAAAGTATTATCGGAGCAGAGATTAACGAAAATATACTTGCCGCAAAAATCTGTAATCAACTGTTTGAACTTACACATAAAGAACCGGCACTGCCGAATGATTTCGACGACTGTGTTATAAATATCGGAAAAGTCGTATATATCATAAAAAACAATGAAACATTTAAAGGTTATGCAAAAAAAGTCTGCAACAACGGCGGTTTGCTTGTAGAATATGCGGACGGAACATCTGAGATAATTACAAGCGGAGAAGTTTCAGTCCGCGGTTTGTACGGATATGTATAAAATGTTCCACGTAGAACAATTTGTCACAGTGTGTCGTAAAATGTTCTACGTGGAACATTTTTATTTTTTGCGTAAAAACTATTGAATTATTAATATTTTGTGCTATAATATAATTATATACAAAGGCAGGTGAAAATATGAAAATTATTGCAGTCGCCAACCAAAAAGGCGGCGTGGGAAAAACCACAACTTCGGTAAATCTCGCGGCGTGCCTTGCGGAGAAAAACAAAAAGACGCTTTTGATAGATTCAGACCCTCAGGGTAATACAACAAGCGGTTTCGGTCTTGATAAAAACGCTTCTGAATACACACTTTATGACGTACTTATAAACGACATAGCGCTTAAAGACGCAATTGTTGAAACAAAATGCAAAAATCTTTGGGTTTGCCCTTCAAATATACAGCTTTCCGGTGCGGAGGTTGAACTTGTAGAAAAAGAACACCGTGAATTTGTGTTAAAACACAAGTTTGAGGAACTTAATTCGGCATATGATTATATTATAATCGACTGTCCGCCGTCACTTACTTTACTTACGGTAAATGCGTTTACCGCGGCAGATACTGTTTTAATTCCGATACAGTGCGAATATTACGCATTGGAGGGCTTGTCGGAGCTTACAAAAACAATTAAAACCGTGCGCATGGGGTTAAATCCTTCACTGGATATTGAGGGTGCGCTGCTTACTATGTATGATTCGCGCACAAACCTTTCCGCCCAGGTTGTGGAACAGGTTAAAAAGGCATTGCCCAAACGCGTGTTTAAAACAATAATACCGCGTAACGTCCGCCTTTCCGAGGCACCCAGTTTCGGTGAACCCATAATAATGTACGACCCTTCAAGCAAAGGTGCGGCGTGCTACCGTGACCTTGCAAAAGAAATAATTAAAAATAACAAAAGGAGATGATTTTCATGGCAAAAAAAAAGCGGACTGGGCAAAGGCGCTGCCGCTTTATTTTCCGATATTGCGGATAACCTTGAGGAAACAAGCTCCGTGGTTATGCTCAATATCATAGATGTGCAGCCAAATGCAAATCAGCCTCGCCGCAATTTTGACGATGAAAAGCTTGATGCCCTCGCCGATTCCATAAAGGCGAACGGAATTATTCAGCCGATAATCGTTGTTAAACACGACGATATGTACATGATTGTTGCAGGTGAGCGCAGATGGCGCGCGGCAAGAAAGGCAGGTTTAAAGGAAATCCCGGCGATTGTTCAGGATTATTCCGATAAACAGATTATGGAGGTTGCGCTTATCGAAAACCTTCAGCGTGAGGATTTAAATCCTGTTGACGAGGCGATGGGATATAAAACTCTTATGAATATGTTCAGTCTTACTCAGGAGCAAATCAGTGAGCGCATAGGCAAAAGCCGCAGCGCCGTTGCAAATTCTCTCCGTCTTTTGAATTTGTCCGAGGAGGTTCTCGATTTAATTAAGGAAGGAAAAATTACCGAAGGTCATGCAAAGGTAATCATGTCATTAAAGGACCCGTCGGAGCAGCTTGCCGCAGCAAATGCGGTTATTAATAAAAGACTCAGTGTACGCGAAACAGAACAGCTTGTAAAAGCAAAGCTTAATCCGCCGCGCACCATCATAAAACCTAACCGTCAGCTTGCGGAATACCTTTCCGACCTTGAGGATAACATTTCAAAAACAATGGGCACGAGGGTTAAGATTCATCACAAAAACGGCAAAGGCAAAATTGAAATAGATTACTATTCCAATGATGAATTTGAAAGAATCATGGAATATTTCAAAAAACAGTAAAAAATTCGACCTTTCAAATTTGCTTGTACTTGAAAATCGTAAATATACCAATGTGATTTTACGTTAGAAAACAAAAATTGCTTACAGACAATTTTAAAGCGTTTTTTGAACAGAGAGGTGAAAAAATGAAAAACAAAGTATCAATTCTTATTTATGCCGTGATAATTATTTGCATAACCGTGATGCTGATTTTATTTTCCGGGGTGCTGTCCGGGGATAAAAACAAAACATTTGACGAATCGGCGGTTAATGATTCCATGTTCATTCCGGAAAGCGTTGTAAAACTGTCGGACGACAACGAGCGCCTGCGCGAGATGATAAATGAGGATTCCGATAAAATCGCAACCCTCACAGAGGAGAAAAACGCACAGTCGGAACAGCTTGAAAAATACGGTGCGCTTGCGAAAATTGCAAAGCTTATAAATGACGGAGATATCGAAGGAGCAAAAGCGGCGGCCGCGGAAATTGACACGACCGCATTGGATGAAAACGCACTTAATATTTTTAATTACATTACAAAGGAGTTAAAATAAAATGTTGGATATTAAATTACTGAGAACACAGCCCGATATGGTTGTTGCGGAGCTTAAAAAAAGAAATTTCGACCTTGATTTAACTGAATTTGCGGAGCTTGACAAAAAAAGACGCGAAATTCTTGTTGAAGCAGAACAGTTAAAGAGCAAGCAAAACGCCGTATCAAAGGAAATTCCCGTATATAAAAAGGAAGGCAAGGACGTAGCACCGATTTTTGCCGAAATGAAGGAGATTTCGGATAAGGTAAAACAGCTTGACGAGCAGGTAAGAGGCATTGACGAGGCGTTGAAAAAAATTGTTCTCACTATCCCCAATATTCCCAACAAGCTTGTACCTGTGGGCAAAGACGATACGGAAAATTATGAGATGCGCCGCTGGGGCGAGCCCACAAAATTCGATTTCGAGCCGAAGGCACACTGGGATATCGGCGAAAATCTTGATATTTTAGATGCCGCAAGAGCCGCAAAGGTAACAGGTTCGCGTTTTACATTCTATAAAGGTTTAGGCGCGGCGCTTGAAAGAGCGGTTATTAACTATTATTTGCAGACTCATACCACAAAAAGCGGATATACCGAGATTTTCCCGCCGTACATGGTTCACAGAAATTCAATGGTAGGTACCGGACAGCTTCCGAAATTTGAGGAAGACGCTTTTAAGGTAGCAAACACCGAATATTTCTTAATTCCTACGGCAGAGGTTCCCGTAACAAACTATCACCGCGACGAAATACTGTCCGCTGCGGATTTGCCCATTAAATACTGCGCATATTCCGCATGCTTCAGAGCAGAGGCAGGTTCTGCCGGCAGAGATACACGCGGTCTTATAAGACAGCACCAGTTCAACAAAGTTGAGCTTGTTAAATTTGCAAATCCCGATACCTCCTATGATGAGCTTGAGAGCCTGACAAATGACGCAGAAAAGGTACTCCAGGGTCTCGGTCTGCCCTACAGAGTTGTAAGACTTTGCTCCGGCGACTTGGGATTCAGCTCCGCAATGACATATGATATTGAAGTTTGGATGCCAAGCTACGGCAGATACGTGGAAATCAGCTCGTGCAGTAACTTTGAGGACTTCCAGGCACGACGCACAGGTATTAAATTCAAACGCGACGCCGACAGCAAACCGGAATTTGTTCATACATTAAACGGCAGCGGCGTTGCAATCGGACGTTCCGTTGCGGCAATACTTGAAAACTATCAGCAGGCTGACGGCACTGTTAAAATCCCTGATGTTTTGGTACCGTTTATGGGTACGGACGTAATTAAATGAGCAGATTTATGAGGCTGACCCTTTTGTGTGCGGGCGTGTTTATATGCGTCTGCACAATTTGGGTTGCGCTTATCTCAAACTATAATTTCGGCAATGTTTTAAGCCTTGCCGCCGGCGGTTTCCTGATTTTATACAGCATTCTTGTGCCGAAAATCAAGGTGCGCCCGGTGAAAATCGTATTAAATGCCGCAATCGCCGCAATGGCGGTGTTAATTGCCTTTCTGGCAATATACGGAAATGTTGATAACACGGCATATAACGAAGATGCGGTTATAGTACTGGGCGCCGGTATTAACGG
>CAJLYO010000080.1 GCA_905210885.1 uncultured Eubacteriales bacterium
AAATTAATGAGAAAGCTATTGGGAAAAACCACCGCTTTGCTTTTGGTTACGGCGGTAATCTTGTCGGCATTTGCATTTGTGCCCGTTTACGCGGACACGGCACAGGAGTATATTATCCAATGGGGATATAATCAAATAGACAACGGCTTGGAAACCGGCGGTACTTCACAAATGAGGTCGCACGGCGGTGACGACAATAATAAAGTGTGGGAGCTGAGTGCTCAGGCACAGGTGTCAGACCCGAGCAAATGTGTTGCTTATATTGCGAATGCATCGAAATTTTTACCGGTAACTGCCGAAACAAGAGAATCTGTAAAAATGACTGTTTACTATCAGGGCGGTTACTACGGCTGGCAGGGACATGCACGTCCCGGTCTTGTGGGCAGACTTGAAGGCATTGAGGGTAATGTATATATCACAACTTCAACATTTTACGATGACGCGGATTTATATAATGCTTTAATTCAGGGCAACGGCTGGAATGCCAATAAGTCAAAAACATACACTCTTGCGGATTTTGAGGACTACGGCGTTATCGAGGCTAAGTATCTTGAGGGTCTGTCGGCAGAACGCCTGGCAGAGCTTGAGGTTCAGGACGACCCGGAATGGAAATATTTTAAAGCGGCAGGACAGGAGCAGGGAAATAACGATACATTTGTTCCTTCGGGCTGGAAACGCGTTAAGGTTGACTGGACAAAAATTTATCCTTCTTTTGCGCTTAAGCCCTTGGGTATCAATATTAACTGGGCAGACGCAGGCTGGGGTATAAAATATCCTATCAGCCATAACGGAGGAAACTTTGCCAATGTTATTTTAAGAGATGTTTCATTTAAAAAGGTATGCACACCGGAAGTTGAAATAAAAGCAATTGACGAAACGGGCGCAAGCGTGGGAACAACAGAGAGCGGAGTTCTGACAATCCCTGCAAACGCAAGCGTTATAGTTGAAACAAATTCGGATTATTCAACGGATTTTGCCGCAGCATTAAGCCTTGCAAAGGCTGACGGAACGGCGGTAGACGCAAGCTTTGAAAAGCTTGGCGGTTCAAATTACAGGTATAAAATGACGGCAGCGTTAGAGTCTGGCACAGGCTATAAAATCACTGCTGCGGCGCTGACAGATGCTTCGGGCAATGCCTTTGCCGGCGGAGAATACGCTTTTGCCACAATCGCACCGGAGATGATACTGAATCCTCCCACGAATTTAAGAGCAAACGGCGGAAAAACCTCAATTTCTCTTGCATGGGACGCACCTGCAACAGGAGAATACGCTCTTGCGGCAGAGAAATATGAAATATACAGAGACGGAGCATATATCGGCGAAACGACCGCAACCTCATATGAGGACGCAGGTCTTGCGGCAGGAACAAAATATACCTATAAGGTAAAAGCAATCAACGGCGAAAAGCAGGCGGAGAGCGAAACAATCAACGCTTCCACAGAGGCGGTTGCACCGGTTACAGGCTTAAAGTTAAGCTTTACAACAACCGAAAGCATCGGTCTTGCATGGAACGCTGTCGACGAGGCAATCGGCTACAGGGTATGGCGCGGAAGCGACCTTTTGGGCACGGTTAAATCTACGAAAATATACGACTTTGCACTGACGCCCGGAACAACCTATACATATACCGTAAAAGCGGTTATGGATGAAACAACCTTGGGCTCGGCGGCTGAAATCACTGCAGCAACCGACGCCGGAACAAAGAAACCCCTTCTTACAATGTTCCAGAACGGCAGACTTATGCTCGGCGCAAGACCGCTGTACAGAGGTAACAACGGCTGGGTTGCCGATACGGTAAAAACGTCTGATGACAGCGCCGTAACAGGTATGGGCTTGTCAGTTTCGTTATGGGACTGGAGCCGCGTGTGCGTATCCATCGCAAACCAGGATGCATGGAATAACAACCCGGCTTCCGGCACGGAAAATATAATTGCAAGACTTTCGGGATATGATTATGATGACGTTGGTATGTTTATGTACGTAAAGCCTCTCGACAATTCCGAGTACGACATTGCGTTCCCTGGAAATGAGACAGCAATGCCTTACGGTAGGGACGAGAGCAATAATGAAGGCGGCGACTGGAACGGAACATATGCTAACGTTGTTAAATGGCAGGCTTCGCTTTCGGAAAACTACATTCCGGTATATATTCCGCTGAAGGAACTTGCAGTTACAAACAGAACGGTTATAAACGGCTTGAGTTTTTACGGCAATTCAAGCGGCGCTCACAAGCTTTTGCTTGACAAAGTAGCGGTTATAACAAGAACTCCTTCCGTTAACAAAGTGTTCTATACCGATAAGGAAGGTAATATAGTTGACGGCACAATGCCGGTTGACATTGCGGCTGTTAATGTAAGCTTCTCCACACCTATGGAGGCTTCAAGCTTAAACGGCATTACGATTTCAAACGGCGCTTTGTTCGAGGGTAAGTATGACGAGGCAAGCATGATTTATACCATGACCCTTTTAAGAAAGCTTGACTACGGCAAGAGCTATGAAGTAACAGTTCCCGCAACTGTTCGTGCAAAGGACGCTTACGGAACATTCTCCGATAAGACGGCTACATCTGTTAAAATGACGACAGATACGCTTGTTGAAGGTCCTGCATTGGGCGCTGAGTACAAAACAACATTTGCAACAGAGGCAAATCCCCTGCAGATAAGCTTAAGTATTGTAAAGGACGGCACAAACGCCAAGGCTAAGGCTGTATTTACAAATACGGGTGCGGCAAGAGAGGCGACCGTTATCATATGCACCTACGAAATTTCCGGCAGTGTTTATAAGCTTTCCGGAATGAAAACGGCAAAGGCAAACATTGCGTCCGGTGTTTCGGACTACGCCGTTGAAACTGAGAGCGTTTCGGCTGACGGCGCGTCTGTTGTAAAAGCGTTTGTATGGAACAATATGGACGATTTGGAGCCTTTGACAGGAATTGTTTCTGAATAAAACCGGAGGGGTAATTTAATGAAAAAATATGCGGCAATATTATTAACCGTACTGCTGATTATAAATGCTTTTGCCCCGGTTTCGTTTGCGGCGGCGGAGAATCACGTGTTCTTCGCCGACAAAAACGACAAGGTGGGCGGTTGGAATTATGCGGCGGAAACAGACACCAAAACGGTTAAATCGGGCAAAAGCTCGCTTATGATAAAATTCACGTCCGGTGACTGCGGTGTTTCAATCCCGGCAGAGAGCACTTTTGCCGTTGAGGATAAAAACAAGGCAGTTTTGCAGATGTGGATTAAGCTGCCGAAAACCGGCGGCATACCTACAATGATGATTATGATGGACGAGGGCGGCAAAAATTTTGAGTCGCGTCTTTCCATTGCGGAATACATTGATTCAAAAGACAGAGGCAAGTGGAAGTTTTTGCAGCTTCCTCTGACGCTTTTCCCGTCTGCCGGTCAGTACTGGAGTCACGAGAAAAACGCTTTTGAGTACACAACTCTCACATGGAAAAACGTTAACAGCATAAACTTCATCGGCGGAACAAGCTCCGGTGCGTATATCTTCAACGTTGACGACCTTTTGATAACAAGCCGGTTTAATGAGGAGGATAATTCGCAAAAGGTTTCCTCCGGCGGAAATGTAACGGCTGTTGACCCGTTAAACCGCACTGAGGCGGACGGTACGCTTACTTACGCCGAAATATACAGCGACGGCATGGACGATATTTCAGCCGGTATGTGGACAAACAGCGCAAACTACACAAAGGCTGACAGACGTGAGAGAAAATTCGGCGATGATTCCATGCACCTGCACTGGGAGCCGTCAAGCGACTACCAGGGCGCAACCGTTTCAATGAAAAAGCCTGTTAATTTTTCCGAGGAGCTGGCATCGGGCGCGGTTTTGGACATGTGGGTTAAAAAACACGGCGGCGCCGGTGTAAGTCTGATTGTAAGAACGAAGAAGGGGCAGGACATAAAAGTCGGGCTTTCTATTACGGATTACGTTTATGATGATGATGTATGGACACATGTTGTTATACCCCTTGCCGAATTAAAAAGCGGTGTTTACTGGACTGCGGCTACGGGAAACGTAAGCGTAGCCTCCGACTGGAACATGATTGCCGGTCTCGGTTTTGACCTGGGTCCGTCTTCCGTTACAAACGACCTTTGGTTTGATAACGTAAGGATAATAAAGGGCGACTTTAGTGCGGCGGATAAGCCAACCGTGCGTATTCTCCCCGAGGACGAGTACAATCAGGTACAGCAGAATTTCACCATGATTGACATTTCTCCTTACGTTAACAAGGAGCTGATTTATGACGGTGTTTCGGGCTGGATTGGTCAGACGGACTTTTTCGAGAATTTTAATTACAAGGGCGTTACGGAATTTTTAAATATTCCCTTTAACATTACCGACCCCGACCGGCACGACGGCAAGGCGGTTATTATCACACGGGGTCAGAATAAACAGGATTATCCCACAAGCGTCACCGTGCCGATTGGCGGAAAGACGGCGAGGGGAATATACTTCCTTCACACCGCGGCATGGTGCGAAACCAATATCGGTGATTATATCATAAGGTACACCGACGGTTCAAAAACAAGAATTGCTTTAAAGGACGGCAACGAAATCGGCGACTGGGGCGACGATATGCACACGAATGCTTCAAAGACCGTTATGAAAATATGGAATAACAGCGGTAACAAATACGGCTGCTTCCAGCTGTTCCCCTGGGCAAATCCCTATCCGGATAAGCCGATTGAGTCAATTGAGGCAAGAACCGGCGGTGCGGGTCCGTTCCTTATTGTAGCCGGAATTACTCTTACGGACTCCGACCCCATAATGTTAAGAAACGAGGAGCTTTTCAAAAAGCCCCGTGACAAAGAAATTGTAAATCCCGATACTTCGGACTGGTTTGCATACGAGGCGCTGCCCGATGAAACAATCGCCGGCACTCCCATTGACGCAAGCTGGGTGTTTGACGGTCCCTGCGGAAAGCACGGTTTTGTAAAGGCGCAGGGCGACGAATATGTATTCGAGGACGGCACAAAGGCAAACTTCTGGGGCGCGAATATTGCGGCAAGCGCAATATTCCAGTCGAAGGAGGATACAGACGAGCTTGTAACCCAGGCGGCGGCAAACGGATTTAATCTTTTGCGTTTCCACCATATGGACACCGACTGGTCAAATCCCAATATTTTCGGAACGACAAATTCAAATCACGGTAATCTGCCCGATCCGGTTGAGCTTGACAAGTTCGAGTATTTGTGGGCAAAGTGCAAGGAAAAGGGTATTTACATTTACCTTGACGGACTTTGTTACTGGTACGGCGGAATGAAGGGCGAAATTCAATTCCGCGAGGACAGACAGGCACAGCAGATGGAATATCTCGAGGCGCTGTTTACCCATGTCAATCCCTATACCGGAACGACTTTAGCCGATGACCCCACATTTGCAATGATGGATATTGTAAACGAGGACAGCTTTGCATGGCGCGACCTTTTAACATGGCGTTTCCCTGCCGGTGAAAACCAGGCGGTTATACGTCCGCTGTTTGCAAACTGGCTTAAAAACAAGTACGGTACTGAGGAGAATGTAAAAAAAGCGTGGGCTCAGGAGGGCAGAAGCGGCTGGGACGATAATGACAGTCTGGAAACAGGCGTGTACATAAACCCCAGATACTACCTCATTAAAGAGCTTAAAACAAGCGACCAAAAGCTTTATGACATTCAGTCTTTCTTTGTTGACATTTCACTGAATTACTTCACAAAGCTGACTGATTTCATAAAAAACGACTTAGGCGTTAAGGCGCTTATTACAGGCACAAACTCGCCCGGCGAAATGCAGGTTTTGTACGGTGATACGGTTTATAATCCTGATTTCTGGGATATCCACACCTACTATAACCACCCGGCAGGTGATATATATTATCTGCCGGCAGGCTTGCATACTTACGATGACAATGCGTTTTCAATTCTTGAGAATAAGGACAGACTTATTGCCCAAAACGGCAACAGAACCGCGGCAGGCTTACCTATGGCGGTTTCGGAGTGGGCAAACGTTATGCCTCACCTGTTTGACGCAGAGTCCATGCCTTTAATGGCGGCATATTCCGATTTTGCGACATGGGCGCCCATGTATTTTACATATACTCAAGGCGGTCAGGCGAAAAACACGGGACTTATGTCGGTTTGGAACATGTACGAATCACCCACAAAGCGCGCGATTTCCGCGGCAAGTGCGATTATGATGATAAGGGGCGATGTTAAAAAGGCAAATATGTCGTACTTTGAGCCTCTTGATTACAAAACCCTTATGAGCACGGATATATGGCGTACAAGTATTCCGGACGGAATGCACTGGATAGCAAAAACGGGCGTAGCTTTGTCCGATATTCCGTGGTCTGTTGAGGCTATGACAAATTCAAACGAAGCGCTTCTTGATTATTACAGGAAGATGGAGGAAACAGGGGTATATGTTTCAACCACCGGCGAGCTTCGTTATGACGAAAATCAGGACACGTTTGAAATTAATACTCCCAATTCCCAGGGATACATCGGCTATATCGGCGGAAAGAACGGCGTGTTTGACAACATGGACGTAAATGTTTCAAATATTCACGCAAATGTTCTGCTTACTTCTCTTACACAAAGCTCAATTGAGGACAGCGACAGGCTTCTGCTCTCCTGTGTGGGCAGATGGAGAAATTCCGGTATGAAATGGTCGGAGTCCGGTACGGATTTGGTGGACTCCGGCGGTACGCCTATGCTGCTTGAGCCTATAAAGGGAGAAATTACCCTTAAAACAGGAAAAGATTACGATGTTTTCTGTCTGGACACAAACGGTCAGCGCACCGGAAGTCCCGAAAAGACCGTTAATGCCGACGGCTCGGTAACAATTAAGCTTACTGCGGAAAACAAGGCTTTGAACTACGAGCTTGTAAAGACAGGTGAAACCGGCGGAAACAGCTTTGAAAAGCCGCAGTGGGGCAGAAATCTGGATATTCCGGTTAAGCTTTACGGTTTTTCGGATATGCAAAATCACTGGGCGAAAATCCCCGTTACAAGCCTTCTTATGAAGTCGGTAATTGACAAGGCTGACAGCTTTAACCCCGATTCATACGCAAGCGCCCGGGAGATTAACACATGGTTTAACCGAATCACCGGTGACACCGCGGCTTTTGCCGGCGAGAATGTAACACGTGAGGAAATGTTCGGAACGATCGCAAAATATCTGCATGATAAAGATTATATCGACTACAAGCAGATTGGCGGCGCTTACAGCGATGAGGACAGCATTTCCCCC
>CAJLYO010000081.1 GCA_905210885.1 uncultured Eubacteriales bacterium
GGAAGCCGTAAACATAGCCGAACCGGATGCCTTCGTAATAGGCGGCGCCGAAATTTACGCGCAGATGCTAAACTTTTGCGACACGGCATACATAACAAAGGTTTCAGCCGACGGCAATGCGGATAAATTCTTTCCGAACCTGGACGAAACCGGTCTTTGGCGTCTTACGGAAAGCATACCGGACAGCGACAACGGCTACGATTTAGTTTTCTGCCGATATATATTTGACAAAACAGCAAGGTTGTGATATTATTACTCTCGTACGCAATTTTTTGTATATGGGAGGAATAACAATGACATCGCAGATTTTGGCTTTGTTTATTTTCGTGCTGATGTTTGCGCTGGTTATATCGGAAAAAATCGAGCGGCATCTTGTAACACTGATTTGCGCCGGGCTCACAATACTTGTTGTATTCGGTATAAGCATGCACAGCATGGAAGCAATATCAAAAACACTTAACTTAAAAAGCATTTTCACCGCCGGCTTTTGGTACACGGCATCTGAGGGCGGCGAAAGCTCAAGCGGTATAAACTGGGCGACAATTATATTTATCGCCGGAATGATGGTTATGGTTGAAGGCATGGCAAAGGCTGGCTTTTTCAGATGGCTTTGCATATCAATTGCAGGACTTGTTAACTACAAGGCTGTCCGCATATTTGTTATGTTTATGCTTATGTCCGCATTTCTTGCAATGTTCATAGACAGTATTACAGTTATTCTGTTTCTTGCCGCGGTTACGGTCGAACTGTCGCAAATGCTTAAATTCGACCCCGTGCCTATGATTTTGGCGGAAATTTTCTGCGCAAACTTAGGCGGCTCCGCAACAATGTGCGGCGACCCGCCGAACATTATAATAGGTACATCTTTGGGATATTCCTTCGCCGATTTTATCACCAACACCGGCGTTATCGCAGGCATAGCCCTTATCTTTGTTATCATATACTTTTACATATATTTTCACAAGGACTTCAAAAAGTGCGAAAACAATGACGCAGACATTTCAAAATATCCCAAGGCTTCATCGGCAATAACAAACAAACGCGGCTTTGCCGTAAGCAGTGTGATATTTGCCCTGGCGGTAATTTTGCTTGTTACCCACTCTATGACAGGCCTCACGGTTGCAACAATAGGTCTTTTCATTGCGGCAATAACGCTTATTACCTCCGGAAAATACGCTTTGGAGCTTATTAAAAAGCTTGATTATAAGACACTTCTGTTTTTCATAGGTCTTTTCGTTGTTGTGGGCGGTCTTGAGCAGACAGGCGTTTTGGAAATCGCCGCCGGATTAATAGGAAAGATTTGCGGCGGTAATATTCATCTTATGATTGCCATCATAATTTGGGTTTCCGGCGTTGCCAGCGCGTTTATCGATAACATTCCCTTTGCTGCTACAATGATACCCATTATAGAGGACCTTGCCGCGGCTCAGGGCGTTGATTTGAAAATGCTTGCATGGTCACTGTCGCTGGGTACCGATATCGGCGGAAGCGCAACACCGATAGGCGCTTCGGCAAACGTTGTGGGTATGTCCGTTGCGGCAAAGGAAGGCTACACCGTTGATTGGGCAAGATACTGCAAAGCGATGGTTGCGCCCACTGTAATCGTACTGTTTATTTCTACAATTTCAATATGGCTGAAATATGTTTAATTATCTCATGCGAGGTTTATAAGCAAAAAATCTCTTATCATTTCTTGCCCTGCGGATAAGAGAAAAGTATCACTATTTATGCCATCGCAGGGCGGCGGAATGGAGATTTTTATGAATACAAAACAGGTTATTATTTCTCTGAGCCGAGAGTTCGGCAGCGCCGGTCACATAATCGGCGAAACAATCGCAAAGCGTCTTGGTATTCCGATTTACGACAGCAATCTCTTGAAGGAAATTGCCGTTGCAAAAAACCTGGACGTTAAAAATCTCGAAAAATACGATGAAGTTCCCAAAAACAAGCTTTTTTCCAGAAACGTAAAAGGCTACAGCAATTCGCCCGAGGAAAACATCGCAAACATTCAGTTTGACTATATCAGAAAAAAAGCGGAAAACGGAGAATCCTTCGTTATAGTCGGACGCTGTTCCGAAGAGGTTTTAAAGGATTTTGACTGCCTTATAACTTTGTTCATTCTTGCGGACACGGACAAAAAGATTGAGCGTATAAAAAAAGTATACGGTGTTTCCGAGTCCGAAGCAAAAAGTATGATTTTAAAGCAGAACAAAAAAAGGAAAGTATATCACAACCACTACTGCGAAGGCAAGTGGGGCGACTCCAGAAACTACGAATTTTCAATAAACAGCAGCAAGCTCGGAATTGACAAAACGGCAGATATCATCGAAACATACATTAAAGAAAGAATGGAGAACTTTTAAATGTATTTACCTATGAGATTTTGGGGAACAAGCGCCGGCGGTGCGATTCCTTCGCCGTTTTGCAGATGCGAGGTTTGCGAAAACGCACGAAAAGTCGGCGGCAAAGAGATTCGCCTTCGCTCGGCATTTCGTATTGACAAAAAAATAATGATAGATATCGGCGGGTACTTTATAGCGCAGGCAATACGCTTAAACGACGACTTGTACGACATTGAGCATTTCCTGTTTACCCACCCCCATGAGGACCATTTTAACTATCTTATGTTTTGGCTTCGGAATAATGCGGCGCTGAAGCACCCTGAAAAGCCCATGAACGTTTACTTTACCGGTGATTCATATAATATTTTGGACAAGTTTTTATATTCAACGCCCGTCATCATCGATAAAGATGCCGATTATTTAAGCGAAAAGAACGTTAAGTTCGTTAAGCTTGAATTTGGGAAATGGTATAAAATTGACAATATTGAGATTATGCCCCTTAAAGGCAAGCACGGTACGACAGTTACGGAAAACGCCGCAAATTACCTTGTAAAACTGAAAAACGGCAAGCTTATGTACTATGCGCTCGACTCCGGTTATTATCTCGAGGAAACCTTTGATATTCTGAAAAATTACAAACTTGATATTTTAATCGGCGAGTGCACTTTCCCGAGAGAAAATCCAAAAAGACCGGACGGCGGATACGCCTGCCCCGTGCATATGGATTTGATAAGCTGCGTTGATACTTTAGACAGGCTTTTTGAAAACGGAACAATCGACGAAAAAACCGATATATACCTTACGCACATTGAAGCAAAAGGTCTTAATCATACGGAGCTTGAAGAGTATTTTGCAAAGCTTGACAGAAAATATTCCGCAAAAATTGCTTATGACGGACTTTCTATAGACGAACAATACTAAATTTAGGGCACAGAAAACTGTGCCTTTTATTTATGCACAAATCGGCTCGGTGAATTTGCAGTATTGCGAAAGAAACGCAATATTTTTTGAAATTACAACAGTATTATTCACACACAAGTTATGCTACAATTGATTGCGGAGAGTGATACTAATGGAAATTCTGACAAAACAGCAAATTGACGAATTATGGAATAAAATTGACAAAAAACTGGCACGCGTAGCCATCAGCGCAAGAGAAAAACTTCCGTACACTACGATTGACGGAGTATACGATGACCATTCACACGAAGGAGCAGACGGCGTTGACTGGTGGACAAACGGATTTTGGGCAGGTATGATGTGGCTTATGTATGCCGGCACAAAAAACGAGGAATATAAAATTACCGCACGCCGCAGCGAAGAACTTTTGGACAAAGCGCTTTTGGCTCCCCAAAAACTTTATCACGACGTCGGTTTTATGTGGCAGCTTTCAAGCAGTGCGGACTATCAGCTTACAAAAAATCAAAAGTCCTTTGAAAGAAGCCTTGCGGCGGCAAACACGCTTGCCGGACGCTATAATGTAAGAGGCGGATATATAAGAGCCTGGAACGGTAACGGAAACGAAGGCTCGGCAATAATCGACTGTATGATGAATCTGCCTATTTTATACTGGGCATCCGACGCAATAGGCGATGACAGATACAGATATATAGCCATGAACCACGCGGATAAAACCATGGCAAACCATGTGCGCCCGGACGGTTCGGTTAACCATATTCTTCATTATTATCCCGAAAACGGTGAAATTGAGGAAAACATAGGCGGTCAGGGGTACTGTGAAGGTTCATCATGGTCAAGAGGTCAGGCTTGGGGACTTTACGGCTTCACTTTAAGCTATATTCACACAAAAGAACAGCGTTATCTTGACACCGCAAAAAAAATAGCAAACTACTTTATCGCGGCATGCTGTGACGATTATCTGCCCAGATGCGATTTCAGAGCACCGGCACAGCCCGTTATATATGACTCCTCCGCAGGTCTTATCGCGGCATGCGGTCTGCTTGAGCTTTCAAAACTTGTCGGCGAGTACGAAAAGGATATGTACTATAATGCCGCTTGCAGATTTGTAAAGGCTGCGGCTGAAAACTTTACGGACTGGTCGGACGAAACCGATGCAATCATTACCCACGGTACGGAAGCTTATCATGCCGACAGACATCATATAGCTATGATTTACTCTGATTTCTACTTTGTTGAGGCAGTTAACAAGCTCAAAGGCTTTAATACATTTTTGTGGTAAATAAGTGTCAATACATAAAAAATGACGTGCAGGTATATAACCGCACGTCATTTTTATGTTATTGCATGCTTTCAAGAGGCTTTATCGTGTTCATGTTTTCAACTGCAAAAACCTTGTAGGTATTCTGCGTTTTTTCAACTTCAAATACGCTGTATTTATCTCTTGCCGGCAATGTGTTAACCGTCATTTTATCAAGTCTGCCGTCAGCAGTGTACATAGCCGTTATGACCGAAACCGCGCCGTCCGAATAATGCGCCGGGTTAACCGTTATTGTAAGCTTATCGCCGTTATCCGCGATAAAATCGGGGGTTACGTCCGCAAACTTAAAGTCAAAGTAAATAGGCGAAACATTGCCCATCTTACCGCCCCAGTTTGCACCGTTTAACCTTACGGTTAAAAGTGAGCCGTAATCGCCGCTTGCAAGAATCGTCTTTATCGCATTGGTAACGTCTAAGGAGACCTCCTTGCCCGCATTTTCACTGCCGGAATATTTGCCAAGTTCAATTACCTCGGCATCATCGGGGTAAGCGGCTTTAATCTCATCATATGTGCTGTTTTCATTTATGGCATAATCGCCCTTCATTGCGTACGCGGTAAGACCCATACCCAAAAATTGCGAATATGACATGTTCATGCTGATGCTTTCAATTGCCGAAAAGTCAATATCTTTAAAAGCCGAAACGTCATACTGATAGTACCATACGTTACGCGCACCGTCATTATCGTTTGTATCATACCATTTTACGTCAGAAGCATTCCTTGTTACAGAAATAATTTTCGGACCTTTGGAATAATTTGAAATAATCGCGCGATACAGATTTTTTACAGCCGCATTGCTGCCTTTAACGTTAAAGTTAACCGTTGCCGCAGCGGTTGAACCTGTGTTGGAAACCGCAACTGCCTTTATTTCGCAAACACCCATTGAAAGCTCGGAAAGGTCGGCAGTGTAAACACCGTCTGTGCCTTCGGTTACTGTCGCTTTAAGCTCGCCGTCCGCATAAAATTCTACCTTTTCTATGCCGTTAGCAGCGTCGGTTGCCTTTACGGAAACCGTTACAGCCTCGTTTGCATAGGTCTGCTGAGCCGACAGAATCTGAACGCTCGGTTTTTCCGCAAGACGTACGTAAAGCCTCGGCATGCCCGGCTCGTTAACGTCTGAAAAATAATACATTGTATTTCCCCAGTGGGTGTAAATCATAAACGATGCGCTTCCGTTTTTATTTACGATATAATCTTTAATGTCGTAAGCTACAGCCATATTACCCATCTGCTCGTCAGTAAGTCCTTCAAACCTGCCTGCGTTCTTAAGGGTATTAAATGCTGTCACCGTTGCGTCTGTTTTTGTTTCATAAAATTTTGTTGTATTTATCTCGGGCATTACATAGGTATCTGCCTCTCCGTCCCCGTCTTTGTCCTTATACATTGACTCGAGAGAAATCTCGTTTGAAGGAACATCGTAGAACTGAAGGGGAACTGTTTTTTTATTGTCCTTACCCAAAAGATACATATCCGTAATATCATAATCAGCCGAACCGTCGCCGTCCGGGTCAATCATTGACTGCAAATCAAAATCAAACTTTATAAATACCGCTGCGGCAACACTGTCCAGTCCGTTTCCGCCGGTTGAATCTACTACAAGATTATTTCTGTCCGGATTACCGGTTGTCGAATTCGGAAGCCCGCTATAGTCGTAGTTTTTCTTGTAGAGGGTATTACCAAGAGTGCTTACCGGAACACCGCCGTGTCTGCCGCAAAGGCAGCAGCCGGAGCAAGCGTCATCAGCATAAGCACCGTTAAAATCACGGCGGTTACACGTCTTTTAAACATTTTCATTGATATTACACCTTTCATTTAGGTTTCTTACGGTTATTATAAATTATAATATTCAATTTTTCAAGTTTAATACTTTTAAACATTTATTAAAAAGGCTGAACGGAAAACAAAAATCCGTTCAGCCTATCCGAATATTTCGGAAAATTCTTTTGCGGAAAAAACCTCGTCCGGAGTGCCGTGGGCAAGGATTTTTTTGTTAAGCAGTATTACTCTGTCGGCATTTTTCTTAACCTGTGCAAGGCTGTGAGATACGATTATGACAGTCATATCATACTCATGCCGCAGCCGCGAAATCATTCTCCAGAAATTCTCCGTGCCTGCCTTATCGACCCCGGAAACGGGCTCGTCAAGAAGCAAAAGATTAGGCATGGGAACAAGCGCCAAAGCAAGCATGGCACGCTGGAGCTCGCCGCCGGACAGCTTTGAAAGCTTTCTGTCGAAAAATTCCTGCGCCGACACTGCCGCAACGGCGTTTTTAACCGCATCCGACTTAATATCCGCGCCGCAGCTTAAAAACAAATCCGCAACAGTTGCCGGGCAGTCGCCGTCAAAGCTCAAACTCTGGGGGACATATCCCACAACAGGCGTTGTACTGCCGTTCTCGCCGACAAAACAAATTTCGCCCTTATGCTTTTTCTCGCCGATAATCGCTTTTAAAAGAGTGCTTTTTCCGGCGCCGTTGCCTCCGATAACCGCAGTAATTTCACCGCAGTGTATATGAATATTTATATCCTCCAGTATACCGTCTACGGACAGATTTTTAATTTGTGTACAGCATAACGAATTGCATTTTTTCAATATTTGTTCACTTTCCTCTTAAACAAAAGGAAGCGCAGCTCCGC
>CAJLYO010000082.1 GCA_905210885.1 uncultured Eubacteriales bacterium
AATAACTTGAAAATCAAGACGATAATTTCAAAACGAGATTATCGTCTTTTTGTATAACGAAAACCACGCGATAGTCGCGTGGTTCCAGACTGTCGAAAATTAATCAGACAGCATTTTTTATTATTTTATTGTAATAACCGGCGCGGAAAGTATTCCGGTGTCTTTAAAAATGTATTCAAAGCTCCATTTATCGCCGGTGCTTCTCCAGCAGCCCGGACCTTTCCATACCTCGGAATAGTCTGCGTTATGCAGCGCGCCGAAGGTATTAAATCGGTTGCCGAACAGTGTAAGCTTTAAAGTGTGTGTGCCCTTTTTCAAGTTTTCAAAATCGGCAGTGTACGGGTCAAACACTATTGTTTTTTCATCGCCGCCGTCAACCGAAGCTTTTACCAATGCTCCGCGGTAGCGTGAAACCGTAACGCTTATATCTCCGTCCTTTTCAAGGAAAAATTCCGTTTCGTATTCAACATTTCCGCCGTAGAAGGGCATGCCCTGGCTTGTTATACTTCCAAATCCTATTTTGTCGGTTTTTTCGGTAATTGTCGCCTTTTGTCCTTCAACTTTTACATTGAAATCTCCCAGAATATAGCAATATTCCGTGTTCGTGTGCTTGCCGAAGGGCAAAATCACCCGAAGTACGTTTTTGCCTATTTTAATTTTCGGCAAAGCCACTGTTTTTATGGATTTATCAACATACCAGCCTGTTACATCGGACCTTACGGCCTCATTGTTTAAAAATATTTTATGCAGTTCGGCGTCCTCGATCGCAAGCTGTGCGCCGCTGTATTCCATGTCACTGTAAAACTCAAATTCCAAGGTAACGGAATGGGTAATCGGTTCTTCCTCAACGCACCAGGGCTGAGGGAAAGCTTCAGCTCTGAACTGATATCCAAGCTTTTCGCGGCACTTGTTGTCAAGTCTTAGGATATCGTCTGCGGCGTTTAGCGGTTCATCATCAAGGGCATATTTTGCGTAATCAAGCAGTAAAACGTTTGGTTCCGAGCGCTTATAGTTAACGATTTTATTGAGAACTGTTTTTTCGCCGCCGAAATTTTTTGCTTCGGCTGTATTGCAGCCGCTGTCACATTCCGTAAGTTTAAGCAGCAAGCTGTCCAAGGAGTAAAGCACAGTGTCGATAACCGTCATACCGTTTTTTATGTAATACGAAATTTCCTCCGTTTCTCCGTTTAATGCATTGTAAACAGTGGGTTTAAATACACCTTTGATTTTTAATGTTATTTTTTGCGGATAAGAAACATCCTTACACGGCGCTTGATTTGAATGGGCGATAAAGCCAGCTGCAGCCGTTATCTGCACGGTAATTGTAAATAAGGTTATCGGTGCGCGAGCCGTCGGCATTTCTGATATCGATATCCCTGTAATCCTCCAGGGCGTCAAGAATACCTGTTTTTGTAAGGGTTACACATTTGGACGAATTATAAAGCGGTAATACCGTATCGGATTTTTCTGCATCTGCATATTTCGGGCACTCGCCGGCAAAAACAACTTCACCGCCGTTTTTGCGGAATTTGTTAAGAATATCAACAGTTGTGCTCCTTAATGTTTCGCACCCCGGAATCAACACTGCGTCATAGGACATCTCACCTACGTTTAGCTTGTCGGTAACGTCGCCTGCCTGCTCGGGAAGCAGTGATTCGCAGATAAAATCAAAATCAATAAGCCCGTTTAACAGCCAGTCAACGGTGTTTTTAAAATTGTTGTCAAGCTGTTCGCGTATCGAGGCGGTGTTCTCCTTTGGACCGAAATGCAGCCAGTAGCTTTCAATCGGGTGTATTACAGCTACTTTAACCTTTGCCTTTCCCCGTGTCAGGGCGGTGTTTACACGTGCAAAATAGTTTTCAATATACGTATATTGCTTGTACCACGGCACCTGATAATTTATTGACGCCGGGTAGTCGCGTTTTGCTTCACCTGCCATAGAAACCCATGAAAGGTGGGGGACGCGCAGCGTTACGCCCAGGGCTGCCTGCCAGTCACCGTGAAATTTATGACCGCGGAAGTCAAAATCCCAGTCCGTTACGCCGTAAAGCTCGGACATCATTGCTTCTCTGCCGTACTGGTGCACTGCCGACTGCGCCTGTTTTGCTGTGGTAAACTCCGTCCAGGCGCACAGCATGTCTATGCCGGGTATTGCAAACGCGCGGTAGGCACGCATTGCCTCGCCGAGGGCGCTTGTCTGGGAAAAAAGAGTGGGTTCTTCCATCATATGACCGGTTAAAGCTATGCCGTTTTTATCGCACCAGCCGCCCACGTTATCCGCAAAAGCCTCCGTAAAGCGCTGTGTAATGTGGTCGTGATAACAATAACGAGCCTTTGATATTTCTCCGTTTTCAAGTTCCCAGAAAAGCTCCGGCAGTTTTTCTAAAATATCTGTTCCATATGTACTTTTAAAGGTCTGCACAAAGTCTGTTGTCCAGGGCAGAGTAACGTCTGTATCGCTTTGGGCAAAATCAAGGGTCTTTTTTCTGTCAAACTGCGGTTCGTCCGTAAAGATTGACGGAACGGTTTTGCCAAAACTTTCACCGACGGCTTTTTTGTACGCTTCGTGTGTGGTTTCGATAAATTTGTTAATGGCTTCTTTGCTCAACGTGTCCACATATGTTTGATTATTAAACCACGGGTCGCCCGCTTTTCTTGTGCAAAGGTACGCATAGCGCTTAAAACCGGCAGCTTTTTCATTTTCATCTATCAGTTTATACCCGGAAAGCTCGCCTTTTGAATTTAATATTATGTCATAGCATGCAAGTAGACAGCCGTCAAGCTTGTCTTTTGTGACACGAAGATATTTTGCGCGGTATTTCGGTTCTTTTGTAACAATGCCGCCGGCAGAACCGGAGGGCCATCTGTCCTCGTCATACAAATATGCGCGCATGCCTTCGTTTTCCGCCTTGTCAACGCATGTTTTTACAAGCTCCATAAATTCATCGCTTAAGTACTTTGTCGCCATGCCGGAACGCGAATGCATATGAAAGCCGCCGAAGCCCATTTGCTTTAACACTTCAATCTGCCGTGTAAGCTCATCTTTGGACAGCTTGCAGTTCCATGCCCAAAAGGGTGTTCCGCGGTATTCTGCCGTCGGATTTTTAAAAAGCCCGCGGCTCAGCTCTTTTTCTTTATTTTTCGGATAAAACATCTTTTTGCCTCCCATTTAATTTCTTGACATAATTATATTGCCTGTGCTATAATAAATCAATGCGTGATTTTTTTGTTAATGGCGGTGATTTTAATATGAACACAAAGTTTGATGTAAGCGAAAACGAGAAAATACATGTTTTTTCCCTGGAGCAGGAGGACGTTAATCCGCATATGCACAATTATCTTGAGTTTGTATATATCACAAAAGGCAAAGGGATACATGATTTAAACGGGGTTAAAACCGTTGTAAAAAAAGGTGATTATTTTATAATCGATTATAATAACATTCACAGTTACACTCGTATCGGCGGCGCGGACTTTATGCTTGTAAACTGCCTTTTTGTGCCGTCGTTTATTGACCGTGCGTTGAAAAACTGCAAGAGCTTTAACGAGGTTATAAGCAATTATCAAATACATTTTCGCAATAAGTCATATACGGTAAATCCCACAAGTTACGTTTTTTCAGATAACGGCGAAATTTTGCCTCTTGTTAACAAGCTTGTGGCCGAATATGAAAGCAAGCCTGCCGGATATTTTGAGCTTATGAGGTGCGTGCTTAAGGAAATTCTTATTTTAATGATGCGCAATATTTCCTGTGAGGGCAGCGCGAAAAAGTTTGACGTTTGCATAGAGCAGGTGCTTGACTATACGGATAAAAACTACTCCGAAAACATATCACTTTCCAAGCTTTCTGCGGAGTTAAACTACAGCCTTCCGTACATAAGCGCGAAGTTTAAGGATAACGTTGGAATGACATTTTGCGAGTATCTTCAGCGTCTGCGAATTAACCAAAGCTGCAAACTTTTGGCGGATACCGACAAAAAAATCATCGAGGTTGCAGAGCTTGTAGGTTACCGTGATATAAGATTTTTTAACACTTTGTTTAAAAAATATATAGGCTCCGCACCGGGGCAATTCCGTAAATTCAATAGAAGGGTAGAATTATAATGATAATAAGAAAAGCAACCGTAGACGACGCAGAAAAACTGCTTTCAATATACGCGCCGTACGTTTTAAAAACAGCGATATCCTTTGAGTACGAAGTGCCGTCTGTTGAAGAATTTAAACAAAGAATAGAAAGCATTTCGGAAAAATACCCATATTTGGTTGCGGAAAATAACGGCGAAGTCGTAGGTTACGCCTACGCCGGAGTGTTTAAGGACAGGGCGGCTTACAGCCACTGCGTCGAAACGACAGTTTATGTAAAACAAAATGCCAAAAGATGCGGTATCGGCAGAAAGCTTTACGAACGTCTTGAAAAAGAGCTTAAGGCAATAGGGATTATTAATCTGTACGCCTGCATTGCATACACGCAGGCAGAGGACGCAAATCTGACAAATGACAGCGCCGCATTTCACGAGCATATGGGCTATCGTATGATCGGCGTGTTTAATAAATGCGGCAGAAAGTTCGGCAAGTGGTATGACATGGTGTGGATGGAGAAGTTTATAGGCAAGCACGAGTAGAAAATTCTACTGTGCCGCCTGTCTTTTTCCGATACGGTGCCAGTTGATAAAGCTGTAGGTGTCGTTTGCAAGAAACGCCGCAAAGCAGATAACTACCGAAAAATACGAAGGGTCTGTCGCGGCTGCAAGCAGCCACAGCATTATTAAAACAACATCGTTTGCCATATATCCCAAAGCGAAAAACGGACTGCGGCGGAAGGAAAAGTACACCGCTATAAAGCTTGTTGTTACGGATATTGTGCTGGGAATTAAGTTTGCGGTGTTAAAGTGTTTCAGTATAAAATAAAACACAGCTGTTACCGCCAAGGCAAGAAACGCTAAAAATACAAGTTCTTTTTTTGTGATTTTGAAATTTATCGTCACTTCGGCTTTGTTGCCTTTGTACGGATTTTTAAGCCATGAGATCAAGGACACCACAGCCATGGGGAGCGACATGCAAACATATGTGAGCATTTCGCCGTAATATGAAAATGTGTAGGAAATGTAGCCGTAAATAAGTGCGAAAAATATCATAAGCCCCGGACCTATCGGGTTTCCTTTAGCGTTAAATATCAGCGCGGTGACGCCTATAACAGAGGCAATCAGCGAAAGATATCCGTCGCTTTTTATAAAAATATTAGAGAAAATAATAATCAGCTCGGAGCACAGCCACAGGGCAATTTCTCCCTTTGAAAAGTAGCTTGTAAGTTTCTTTATCATGTTTTCCTCCAAAAAAATAAACATTTGGCGGCACATCTTCTAAAGACCTAACGATGCGCCAACAAATGCTTTTTGCATTTCTACCCGGTGGCAGTTTAAGATATGATACCATATATTTTTAGCGTTGTCAAGAATTTTGTAAAAACACTTGCTTATTGCTCGGTTTTGTTATAAAATAGTAGAAAGGAGTTGATTTCTTTGAACATAGGGAAAAAATTAAGAGATACGGTTAAAATTAATACTTTGATAGATGAAAAAACAATAATTGAAGGAAATATATCAGGTGACGGCAATTATAAAATAGACGGCAAGTTAAACGGAAACATCAGTGTTTCCGGAGATGTTGTAGTGGACGAAAAAGCCGTTATCACAGGCGATATTACCGCAGTTAACGTTATTACCGCAGGCACGGTAAACGGCAATATAACAGCTTCGGGTCAGCTTGCGGTAAAAAGTACGGCGGTATTAAACGGCAACGGAAAAACATGCAGCATAGTAATCGAGGACGGAGCTTCGGTAAACGGAAACTACTCGATTGAGCAAAATTCACAGGAGGAACCTTCAGATGAAGAACAATAAATTCAAAACCAGCATAGGCGGACAGGCGGTTATCGAGGGCGTAATGATGCGCGGACCTCAAAGACTTGCAACCTCAGTAAGAAAGCCGGACGGCGAAATTGTTACGGATATAAAGCCGGTTGCGTCTGTTTTACAGAAAAATAAATTTTTAAAGCTGCCTATTATGCGAGGCTGTGTTTCTTTTGTCGAAAGCCTTGTTACGGGCGTAAGGTGCCTTATGTTTTCCGCCGAATTTTTTGACACGGAGGAAGAACAGCCCGGGAAATTCGATTTATGGCTTGAGAAAAAATTCGGGGACAAGCTTAAAGACTATATTATCTATTTTTCGGTGGCGCTGTCACTTGTGCTTTCGATAGGTCTTTTTATAATGCTTCCGGCTTTTATCGCGGCGCTTTTTAAGCTTGAGTCCGGTATGACGAAAACGCTTTTGGAAGGTACGATACGCATTTTGCTCTTTATCGCATATCTTGCTTTAGTATCGCAGATGAACGATATAAAACGTGTATTTATGTACCACGGCGCGGAGCACAAAAGCATAGCTTGCTTTGAAGCGGGAATGGAGCTGACTCCGGAAAACGCAAGGGGATGTTCGCGCTTTCACCCCAGATGCGGCACAAGCTTTTTGCTTATAGTTATGCTTATAAGTATTTTGTTTTTTATGTTTATAAGAGTTGATTCAAAACCATTACAGTTATTGCTGCGTCTGGTGCTGATACCTGTGATCGCAGGAGTATCATTTGAATTTATAAGACTTGCCGGAAGGTATGACAACTGGTTCATGAATATATTGAGCCAGCCGGGGTTATGGATGCAGCGTCTTACGACAAAGGAACCTGATGATGATATGATAGAAGTTGGAATTGCTTCTGTTGAAGCTGTATTTGACTGGAAAGCATGGCAGAAAGAAGAAGGATAAAATGACATATAGGGAAGCAATAAAACTGGGGGAGAGCATTCTGCAGAAAGCCGATATAACAGATGCTAAAAATGATGCATGGCTTTTGCTTGCTATGGCGTGTAAGATAGATAGGACTTACTATTATGTCCATATGGATGAAGAACTCACAACAGAACAGACGAGGGAATACCAGTCTGTTTTAAAAAAACGTGCGGAACGTATTCCGCTCCAATATATAACAGGTGAGCAGGAATTTATGGGGCTTACATTCCATGTAAATAACAATGTACTTATTCCAAGACA
>CAJLYO010000083.1 GCA_905210885.1 uncultured Eubacteriales bacterium
AGCAACCGTTGCGCCGCCGGTATATGCAAATAAATTAAGAACATTTATCTCTCTGCCGCTTTGCGAAATCAGCTTTGAAAACCATTCCCAGTTAACAAGCTGTTCCGGAAAAAGTCCCATATGCTTAAAGTTCATAGGCTTAATTTTAAAACGAAGTCCGTCTTGGGATATATTCCAGCTTTCGGGAAGCTTTTTGTAAAACTCCCAGCTTCCGCCGCCGCTTGACGAACGCTTATACCGTGCATCCGCCTTTTTCCACAGGGGATTTTTTCGCGGTGTTTCCCAAACCGCCTGAGGGTCAGGACGTATAACGGTTACATCGCCCCACTTTTCAAGGCGCTCTCCGAAAGACGAATCTATAAGCTCATACTGCTTCCAATTGTTACTGTTCCACATATTCTATAAACCTTCCGATAATTTATTAAGCACGGTTTCTATAACAACACCCTGAGCAGGGTCTATCTTAAGCCGTACCGTTTCATCTATTGCAAGCCGCACGAAGTCAACAGCGTCTGCCGCGGAATCGTAAAGGCTTTTTCCGTTAATTATTCCGCCCAAAAGCACCGTCGTGAAAATATCCCCGGTGCCGTGAAAACTTTCGGGATAATATCTGCATTTTATAAACTCCGGTTTTTTTAAAGTCTTGGAGCAAACACCCACATAAACGCCGTTATTAAAGCTGCAACTTGTAATAACCGCGGTTTTTGCGCCCTCTTCGCAAAGGCGTATAAGGTATTCCTCGGTTTCCGTTTTTGTTGTCGGGAGGGTTTTCTCACCCAAAAGAAACATTGCTTCCGTAATGTTCGGCGTGATAATATCCGCCTGACGGCAAAGCCTTTTCATGCTTTCCACCATTTCGTCATTCATGGTCTGATACAGCTCTCCGTCATCGGCAAAAACAGGGTCAACCACCAGGCGCGAACCGAAAAGCCGTTTTGTTTCCGCAATAATTTCGGTCTGCTCCGGACTTCCCAAAAATCCGCTGTATATATAATCAAAATTCAAATTCAGTTTTTTCCAATGAGCTACGGTTTCGTGCATATGACGGGTCAGGTCGGTAAAGGTATAACCGGAAAACACACCGGTTACGGTAGACAAAGCCGCCGTCTGCAAGGGGCAGACATAACAGCCCATAACGGATAAGATAGGTATAACCGCGGCAAGGGACGCCTTGCCGAAGCCTGATAAATCATGTGCAGCAATAACCTTGGGCAGACAGTTTCTCACGGTACTTCCCTCATTTATCTAAAGTAATATAATATGGGCATATATCCTCGTAGCGCCCGTCCTTCATACGAAATCCGCCCGGAATCGTACCCAGCCCCACAAAACCGAGACGCTCGTACAAATGCCGCGCGTGTATGTTCGATGCTACAACAGCGTTAAACTGTAAAATGCGGTAGCCGATTTCCGCCGCAGTTTTTTTGCAGTGGTTAACAAGCTTTTCACCTATGTGAAGTCCTCTTGTTTCCTTTTTAACGGCATAGCTTGCATTGCAGATATGTCCGCATCTGCCGACATTATTGGGGTGCAGAATATAAAGTCCCAGCACCTTTTCCCCGTCGCATGCAACTCCGCAGTAATCCTGAGATGCAAAAAACGCGCGTGCAGCTTCAAAATTCAAAGTTTCCTCCTGAGGAAAAGCTATTCCGTCCTCTACGACCTCATTCCATATTTCCGCCATGGCGGAAATTTCGTTTTCGCTGTATTTTCTTACAACTATACTCATTTTAGCATCACCTTAAACTACATTATATCAAACGCAGTCCAAATAGTCAATATTTTAAAGAGGTATGTTTTCAAAATAGGAATGATACCTAATATTTCGCTGTTTCGGGAACAGAAAATCGAACAAATCCACAAAATAATCATCTGTCATGCTGGCAATATAATCCACAATTATCTGATTTGGCTCGGTATCAAGATAGTTATCTGTGTTATAATATTTTCTGAAACTGTTTACATAATCAACATGATGAATGAAAACAGGGGATTTTTTGTTGCCGGTTATCAAATCTATAAGAAGCTTTTGATACATTTTTTCAAACATCGGCGTAATAAGCTCATCGTTTTTCTTTGTAACATTGGAATTTCCGTAAATGTATTTATAATTTTGCTTTTTGCTTTGGCGCAGCTCCTCAAAGTATTCGTCGTCAAGCTTTATATAATTTTTTCCGTAGCTGTTTTCCACAATATTTACAATCATATTGTTAATTATCGCGGCATTATGAGTTCCTATATTTCCGGCGGAAAACATTTCATCGTCCTTTAAAATGCGCGTGCGCAGAGCGTCCTGCCGGTCTTTTCCGATATAGGCGATAATATCGCATATGCGCACAACACAGCCTTCGAGAGTGGACGGTATAAGAGTGTCAGAGGCATTTTCGTTTTTATAACACTCCTCAACAGTTTTGTCAAACTGTTCAAAATCCGAAAGACTTGCCGGAACGTACTCCCCAAGTTCAAATTCGCCGTTATGGCACAAAATTCCGTCTAAGGTCTGAAGGCTTATGTTATAATTGAATATGCCGTCCAAAACGCGGACGCTGTGGACATTATGATGAAAATAACGCCCGGTTTTTTCGTGATACAGCGCGTTTAAGTACTTCTCTCCGGCATGCCCGAAGGGAGTATGACCGATATCATGCCCCAAGGCAATAGCCTCGATTAAATCAAGGTCAAGACCGAGCATTCTGCCGATGTTGCGCGCGATACGCGACACAAGCTGAACATGCAGGGCACGGCGGGAAATGTCGTCGTTTTTATAAAAGGAAAACACCTGGGTTTTATCCGTATACCTGTTGTAGTACGGACTGTGCATGATTTTTTCCACATCGCGCACAAAGCACGGACGCCAAAGTGTTTCGCGGTCGTGGTCCGGACGGCGGCGCACGGCGCGGTTTGTCATCAGATGTTTGTCGTTTAATTCGCTGTATATCCGCTTTTGCAGTTCTTTGGATAAATTATTGTATTTTACCATGCCGCCACCCCTTTTTACATTACATTATACTACATTTTTCGGCATTTGTAAATAAAGAAAAAGCGGCAAACCTTTTTCGGTTGCCGCCGATGTATTTTTATGTTGGTTTATATTTGTCTAAACAAACGAACGCAGGAACACACCCTGGCCTTCTATTTTCACATCACCGATATATGCCGGAATAAGCAGACTGTCGCCTTTTTTGCACGGCACGCCGTTAACGGACGCCTCGCCCTCGCACAAAATCAGAATTTCAAAACGGTCTTTATCAACGTGATACTCATGCACACCGTCAACCGTTATTTTATCTGTTGTAAAATAATCGCATTTTACAAGATTACCGCTTTTAATATCGCAGTTTACGCTGTTTTTGCTTGCATGAAGGTTTGTAACGTCCACAGCCTTCGCAACGTGAAGCTGGCGGGGATTTCCGTCCTTGTCGCGCCTGTCGTAATCGTAAACACGGTAAGTGGTGTCGGAATTTTGCTGAATTTCGGCAATTATAAGTCCCTTGCAGATTGCGTGAAGCATGCCGGAGGGAATAAAAAAGCAGTCGCCCTTTTTACATTCCACAAAATTTGTATATTCAAGCAAGGTATTGTCTTTAATTGATTTTTCAAACTGCTCCTTTGTAATATCATGCTTAAATCCGTAAATCAAGCCCGCACTGGGTTCTGCTTCAAGTACGTACCACATTTCTGTTTTTCCGGATTCGCCGTTTTCGTTCTTGTTTGCATATTCGTCATTCGGGTGAACCTGAATAGAAAGGTTATCCTTCGCATCAATAAATTTTACAAGCAAAGGGAATTTGGTGTCATCACCCTTGTACACCTTATCGCCCAAAAGCTTTTCTTTTAAAACCGCAGTAATTTCGGCAATTGTCATGCCCTCATATTCGCCGTTTGCAGCTGTGCTTTCGCCGTTTTTATGAGCGGCAACCTCCCAGCTCTCGGCGGTTATGTCATAGGGAGAATTTTTGCCGTATTTTTCTTTAAGCCGGCTTCCGCCCCAAAGATAACTTTTGAAAACCGGGTTCATTTTTATGGGATACATTGTTAAAATCTCCTTTATTTAATAAGATATATCATAATTTCCGTTATGTCGCCGTCAATTTCGCGTGCAACGGTGTACGCCGTTTTGTACTCGGCACTGCCGACATAAAGCTTGCCGCCGTCTGTTTCCAGAATATCCAAATCGTCAGTATACAGCTTATTTTTTGCCGACTTGTCGTAAAAATAAACTTCGGTATCACCGTTTATGGAAAAATCAAGGGAATACGTGCCGTCCGAAAAAGCGTTTTTCTTTAATGTAACATTTTTTCCTTTTGAAACCTCGGCAATTTCACCGAAGTAATACTTTGCGTTTTTCTCCGAAGTGTTCCTGCCTTTCATGTACTCCTTATCAAAAACAACGGTGTCCCCCGAAAGGCTTGCGAGCACATAGCAGCTTTTTGCAAGGTATTTATGATTTATAACAGGGATTACCACATCACCTGCTTTTACGTTATTAACATAGCTTTCCGTTGTGTCAACAGCAATCTGAGTATTTCCCTTTAATCCGTTGATTCTGGTAATTGTTGCTCCGCTTTCATTATTGACCTCGCCCACAGACACTACGGGGATGAAATTGCTTACAAGCTTGCGCTCCGGCTGTTCGTCCGGGGTATCGGGCGATAAATCCGGGTCGGGCGTTTCGCAAATCTGAATATTATCGGCAGTATAAAGAAGCTTCACAAACTCCGCCCTTGTAATTGTGGTGTTAAGGCGCAGCAAATTATCTTCATACCCCTGCAAAATCCCGTTGTTAACGGCAAAAGCGGCATACTGCTTTGCATAATCCGAGATAAGATAGCTGTCATTATACAAAGTCAGTTTATCGGTGTTTTCATCTGTAATTTCGCCGAATTTCGCCTTTATTATGCAGTACAGCGCGTCCTGGCGCGTAATATTCTCGTCCGGACGGAAAAGTCCGTCTTGAACAGGGGGCATTATTTCCGATGCCTCCGTTATGTACTTATAATACCACTCATTTTCCGAAACATCGGAAAAGTTTCGGTTTTCACCTTTTATATTATACATTGCGGCAACGGTTTTTAAAGCCTCCGCGCGTGTTATGGTGTTTTCCGGCATAAAGCTGCCGTCGGGATAACCGTTGATAACGGCTTTTTCCTCCGCCCAGCTTATTTCTTTATTCGCCCAATGAGCGCCGGTATCCGAAAATTCCGCGCAAACACACGTTGAAACGCATGCCGCAGCCAGTGCACATGCAATTATTTTTTTCACATTACTCACTCCCTTTAAATATATAATACCAGTCTTTAACGCGAATTGCAACAGTATAACAAAAATTTAATATATAGCTTAGACGGATAAAAAACAAAAAACAGCCGCATAAAAACGGCTGTTTTTAAAATTATTCACCTATTTTTTTAATATTAGGACATTCAAGCTTCGCTCTGTAATTCGGCGTTACCCATCTTACGGCATTTTTAATAACCGTCTGAACGTTCTTGTTGTGGAACGTAGGGAAGCTTTCGTGACCCGGCTGGAAGTAGAAAATTCTGCCGTTTCCGCGGTTATAGCAGCAGCCGGAACGGAAAAGCTCGCCGCCTTCGTACCAGCCCATCATAATAAGCTCGTCCGGCTCGGGGATATCGAAAGGCTCGGCATAGGTTTCCTCGTGCTCAAGCTCAAAATATCTTCCTATGCCCTGCACAATTGGGTGAGAGGGCTTGCAGACCCATATTCTTTCCATATCGCCGTTTTCACGCCAGCCAAGGTTGCATGAAGTACCGAGAAGGAATTTAAACGGTTTTGAATGATGCGCGGAATGAAGGAAAATCATGCCCATTCCTTCCAAAACCGCATCACGGACACGCATTGCAATTTCGTCCGGCACAAGGTGGTGCGCGGCATGTCCCCACCAGATAAGCACATCTGTGTTATCCAAAACCTCTTGCGTAAGGCCGCACTCTTCGTCACCGAGAGTAGCTGTCTTAATCTCCAAATCATCTGTTTTCAGAAATTCGGCGATAGTCTTATGTATACCTTCGGGATATATCGCCTTAACATGTTCGTCCTCTTTTTCGTGCAAAAATTCATTCCATATTAAAACACGCGTCATAATTATCTCTCCTTACAGTAATATTTCTCTGCCCTCTTCTGCCGAACGATAGAAACCTTCCAAAATTTTAATCATACCAAATCCCTGCTGAGGTACAAAAACGGGTTTTCCGCCGTTTAGCACAACGTCAGCAAAGTTTTGGATGTTTTCACCGTGGGGAGTGAGGCTGTCATTGATTCTGGGCAGATAATCCACGGTACTTCCGTATTCCTCGCTGAAAATTTTAAGCTGGTCATCGAGGGAAGTCCACGCCGCACCGGATTTTGTTCCGCGGAGCTCAAAAAAGCGCTGTTCTCTCTCAACATTTGAAGCCCATGAAAATTCAATCTGCATGCATGCGCCATTTTCAAAACGGATAAAGCCCATTGCAAGGTCTTCTACATCGAATGTGCCGTCTGCGTTTTTGTCGCCGAACCTTGAATGAATCGAGTCGGTAACCTCGGAATCAGCAAACTTTGAATATGTGCAGCCCGTAACCGCAACAGGTCTGGGGTTTCCCATAAGCCATACGGAAAGGTCAATCATATGAACACCCAAGTCGATAAGCGGACCTCCGCCGGACTGCGCTTTTGTTGTAAACCATCCGCCCTTTCCGGGAATTCCGCGGCGGCGCTGCCAGCCGCAGCGTGCCGAATAAATTTCGCCCATTTTGCCGTCGTCAATGTACTTTTTAAGATACTGCGACACGCCCATAAAACGGTTATTTCTGATAACCATAAGAGTTTTTCCGCTTTTTTCCGCTGCATTTTTCATTTTTTCCGCTTCCGCAACATTAATTGCGTCCGGCTTTTCGCACAGCACGTTTATGCCGCGGTTTAAAGCCTCAACGGCAATAATCGAATGCAGGTAGTTGGGTGTACAGATGTCCACGGAATCAAGACCCGGAATATCAAAAATTTTCTTGTAATCCGTGCACCAAAAGTCCGCACCAAGACGCTTTGCAAGTTTTTCCGCCCTTTCCTCTATTATATCGCAGACGCCG
>CAJLYO010000084.1 GCA_905210885.1 uncultured Eubacteriales bacterium
TATATTATATGCGGAGGTTGTTATGAACGCTTACGAAATAGCAAAAAAAGAATACGAGGCATACGGAATAGACACCGAAAAGGCACTTGAAACAATCAAAAACATTCCCGTTTCAATTCACTGCTGGCAGGGCGATGACGTCGGCGGATTTGACACAAAGGAGGCTCTCTCCGGCGGTATTCAGACTACGGGAAATTACCCCGGAAAGGCACGCACACCGGACGAGCTTATGGCGGATTTCGACAAGGCTGCAAGCCTTATGCCCGGCAAGAAAAAGTTAAATCTGCATGCATGCTATGCGATTTTTGAAGACGGCGAATTTGCCGACAGAGATGCGCTTTTGCCCAAGCATTTTGAAAAATGGGTAAAATTTGCGAAAGACAGAGGCATGGGAATTGACTTTAACCCCACATTCTTCTCCCATGCAATGGTTAAAGACAATCTTACTCTTTCATCACCCGATGAAAAGGTTAGAAAATTCTGGGTTGAGCACGGAAAGCGCTGCATTGAGATTTCTCAGTACTTTGCGGAGCAGACAGGCGTGCCCTGCGTTATGAACGTATGGATTCCGGACGGTTACAAAGATATTCCGGCTGACAGACTTTCACCGCGCAAACGCTTTGCACAGTCCCTTGACGAGATGCTTTCAATCCCCTATGACAAAACAAAGGTTTACATAACATTGGAATCCAAGGTATTCGGAATAGGCATGGAATCGTACACGGTGGGAAGTGCGGAGTTCTGCATAAGCTACGCTGCCAAAAACGGACTTGTTCCTCTTATGGACAACGGTCACTATCACCCCACAGAAGTTGTTTCGGACAAAATTCCGTCAATGCTTCTGTTTAACGACAAAATCGCCCTTCACATTACACGCGGCGTAAGATGGGACAGCGACCATGTTGTTATTTTTGATGACGAAACAAAGGAAATTGCAAAGGAAATCGTAAGAAACGATGCCATTGACAGAGTGTTTATCGCAACGGACTACTTTGACGCGTCCATAAACAGAATTTCTGCTTGGGTAACAGGCGTAAGAAGTGTTCAGAAGGCTTTGCTTTTTGCACTGCTTCAGCCGGATGCTGAAATGAAAAAGCTTCAGGACGAGAGCAACTTCACAAAGCTTATGTGCCTGCATGAGAAAATGAAGGTTATGCCTTTCGGTGCGGTATGGCAGGAATACTTAAAGCGCGAAAACGTTAAAAACGACTATTATTCGGAAGTACACGAGTACGAAGAAACAGTTTTATCAAAAAGATAACAAAGAAACGGGGACGGTTTTTCCGCCCCCGTTTTTTACTGCAATACAACGTCTGTACAATTTACAATATCGGTCATATCCTCAATTTTTCCGTTGAATTTATTTCCGCGGATTGTAAGCCCGTCTATACAGCTTGCATAAATCGCTTTATTATTAACGCTTTCTATCTCATTGTTCTCGATAATAACATTTTTATGCCGCGCGTTTGTTGTATCCGCTCTTTCGGTCAATATGTTTATCGTATACGCTCCTCCGCGGCACGGGCAGCGGAAAAATTTGTTGTTACGTATTATCAAGTCTTTTACCGGGCCTGATTCATACCAGTATTTAAACAAATCGTCCGTCATAAGCTGTTCCATTTCCTCGAAAACGTTATTTTCAACAACGATTCTCTTTTTGCCGGAAACCCTTACATGGGGCAGCGCATGGATATAATTATTCGTAAATCTTACCTCGGCAATCCTGTCGGGATTTTCAATCACATCTCCCACATTTATTCCGTCGGTACTATCAAGCTTTAAAATATATGCCTTTTTTCCGGGGAGAGACTCACATTCAAGCAAACGGCGGCTGAATTTTTCGTTTTCCGTTTCGGGGTCGTTAAACGTAAGAATATCATACGGCTCATAAAGCCCGTCACCCCGATGGGCCTCCATGGGGAAAAAGCTTACGGCTGCTTTGATTGTGTTTTTATCAATTATTTTCTCCACCTTCGTGTACAGACCGTGAATATTTACACCGTCGTCAAGGGTTCTTATTATTTCGCTGTTTTTTATATCAAGCAAACCTGTGCACGAAGTGAAAAACAAACCGTCCGCGGTTGTGGAACGCATTTCGCCCCTGCCGGGTTTGGGCATAATATGAACGCCGTCAATCGTTACGTTATTGCTTGACTGCCCCAAAATACCCATACCGCCGTTACGGTAAATGCTGACATTTTGGATATTTACGCCGTCGCTTTTGTCAATATAAAGCGCAATATTATTACGCGGCTCAAAATTAATAATCAGCGTTTCGCCAACAGGGAACACAAGCCGCTTCGACCCGCTTCTGTATGTAAATTTTACGCGGCTGCCCGATACAACGGACGCGTCCGTTTCGATATATCCCGTTGCAAGCCCTTCTTTTGTTTTGCAGTAATCCCCCGCAAAAATGTAATCCCACGGATCAAAGCAGCAGTGCTTTGTATTCAGCAGCAAAAACGCATTATCCTCTGTGGAAAAGCTGTAACTGCCGCTTGAGAATATGATATGACCGCCCTCGTCCACCGTAAAACGCACATCGGGTAAAAATTCAATTTCAAGGCTGTCGTTATCAGAATGTGTTACAACACCCTGGGCAAACCGCGCGAAGTTAAAATCTATGCTGAAATTTTTCAATGTTACGTTTTTGCATCGGTTGACCCAAACCGGGAACAGAATGTCGTCAAACACAAATTCTGAGCCGTTTCCGTCTATAACCGAATTTTCAAGCCCGTCAAAGAAAAAGCAGACATCGCGGTCACCGGTTGCTATGCCGTAGTCGCAGTCGTCAAAAAGATGTTTTTCGGTGTCCTTTAATCCTAAAACATATTTTCCTTTTTCGAAGGATATAATGTTTCCGCTGCCCTTTAAAGCCGAAAGGGCGGTTTTAATCTGTGATACATCGCTGATATTTATAATATTTTCCATGCCGTATTCCTCCCTTCAAATACGACATTATACTATCACAAAAGCAAAAACAAAAAAAGTGCAAAACGTCTACAAACACTGTAAAAACGTCTACACTTTTTTCCTGTGTGAACCTGCAGAAACACCGTACTTTGCTTTGAACACACGCACGAGCGGTTTATCAACTTTTACTGCACGGTAATATCGAGATTTTTAATTATTGGGGCAAAGCCGTCCATGTTCCAGACAAACACCTTATAGCTGTACTTGCTTCCGTCACCGTTTACGGTAAATGAAATCTGTTTTTCAACCGGTGTATATGCCGTACCGTTCTTTGCGTTTGCCTGGATATTGCCGGCGGAAACAACTCCGGTGCCTGCAAGTCTGTCGCCGTCATACGCTGCGGCGATTACAGTGGCATAGTCTATATCCGTTTCGGTAACGTTTGTAATATACGCGTCAACGGTAACTTCGGAGGTACCGCTGTTTATGTCATACACGCTTTTTGCGGAAGCTTGAGCAGTAACGGAGTATTTCGGGAAGCTCGGCGCGGAAATATACAGATTATCTATAATCATTTTTGAGTTTTGCGAGCTTTCGATTGCTATACCGCCGCCGGAGGCAACATCGTCCGCCATGGTAAAGGTAAACGACGGTTTTTCGGTATTATTCCAATAAAACTTCATTTCACCGGGAGTTTTTTCTATTTTCATATATGCCCATTTGCCCTCCCACGCGTATAAATCAAAGGGCGCGTCCCCGGGGGTTCTTACGGAGTATTTCGTCTGTGCACCGTCAATTCGCACATATGAGGGCACTGCGGTACTTCCATCGGCATTAAAATAAAATTTATTCGTCTGCTCAGAATCGGGGTAAGTTCTGTTGAACTTTATCGCAGGGTATGAGCTTTTTCCCTCGGGGCGTTCAAGCTTTATATTCATTTCAATCGTATATTCCGAAGGCAGCTTTAAATCCGCGGTATTGTAGGTTCCTATAAAATTATAGCCCTTGCCGTTTCCTTCAAAGCCTTCGTCAGCCGCACCGGCGAAATTCGAGAACACCTCGTAGCCCATTGAATTTATTTCGTCCTTGCCGCCGTCGGATAAATTCTCAAAATCCTGGTATAAGATTGTATAGCGCGAGCTGTCCTTTGAAACCTCGGAGGCAACAATTTTTTCCTTTGATACGGACACGTTATCAAGATACAATGTAGACCCCGATGAACGGAAACCGATATATTTATTCGGTTTATTAAATTCGTTCCATTCTATCATAAGCTCACCGTCTATGTAAATTTTAACGAAAGTATCCGCAAGCTCCGCAGAAAGGGTAACCCACTTGCCGGAGAAAAGCTTATTTCCCTCGGAAAGCTCCTTTGTTACCCACGGTTTTTTACCGGGTGAGCCGATATTGTTTAAAATAAGCTTGCCGTTTCTGTAGGTATCCGCGTCCTGCTTTACGGCATTTAACGCATAGTGGTTATCGCTGCCTGCCGCCTCGTAGCCTATATCCAGAATTTGAGTCCACGCGCCTGTCGTATAGTCAAGCTTTATATCGGCAGTAACAGTGCACACTGACGGCGCTGCATACAGCATTGTAACATTGTTTTTCGGATATATTTTATACACGTTATTTCCGTTTTCGGAAACAATTTCCGGCACTGTGCTTGAGGCATCGGTCCATGTGGCCTTCCATTTTGCGCTGTCGTAATTTTCGTCAAAATCCTGCAAAAACAGGGTTTCGTGGTTTTGCGGTACAGCCGCAAAAACGGCAGCCGTGCCGGTAATCATAACAAGGGTAAGCAATAATGATATAAGCTTTTCCATTTTTACATCTCTCCTTCTAATTTTTTAAACCAGACAGGCACGTCAAGGGGTGCCGGTACCGTTACCGTTGTGCCGCCTTCATATGTTGTGCCGCCGGGCACATAAAGCCATTGTCCCGGTGGCAGGGCAACCTGTTTTTCAACCGCTCCTTTTTCTAAAACCGGAGCCGCAAGTATATCGTTTCCCAGCATAAACTGACCGTTTACCGTTTCAAAACCGCAATCCGGGTAACTGTAGCACATGTGGCGCATTACAGGCTCGCCTGTTTTTGCGGAATTTTGCGCTGTTTTTAATATATATCCGCCAAGCTTTCGGTGCAGCTCTGCTGCGTCCGCAATCATTTTTTCGGCTTCACAATTCTTAAGACACGAGGGCAGCGCAGAAAACTGCATCATGGGCATAAGCGCCGCAACCTGGGCATAGCGCACGAAAAGCTCTTTATCAAGGGAATCCGCCGACTTGTTAAACTGCATGTATTCGCCGCCGCCTATCATATCGGGACAGCAGTAGGTATAGCCCAAAAGCCCCTGGACAAAGGTGTTGGGCAAAAGCATGTTAAGTCCGTAGCCGTCCCAGCTGTGGTGTTTGTCCGCAAGGCGGAAAACGCATGGGCTGCCGCCGTTGTTCCACCCTGTGCGAAGCTCGTTTAGCGGAAACCTCTTTGCAAAATCCGCAAATGCATGTGTTTGGCTTTGAGGGCTGCCGGGCTTATACGCCTTATCATCAGCTTTGTAAAAATAGCTGTCGCCGGCGTCAAGCTTAAAGCCGTCTGCGCCGTATTCATTCATAAGGCGGTTAAGGCGGCTTTCAAACCACTGCTGTGCCTCCGGGCACGTTAAATCCAAAACCGCACTGTAGCCGTCCCACCATTTGCGGACTGCGGGTTCGCCGTTTTTATCGTGCAAAAGCACCGGTGTGTTTCTTAACTCTCTGAAAACCGCGCTGTCCGGGGAAATACACGGGCTTACCCACAGCATAACCTTAAAGCCCATACCGTGCAGAATATCCGTCATGCCTTTGGGGTCGGGAAACCGCGAGCGGTCAAAATCAAGCTCGCCAAAATACCGTTCCCAGCATGCGTCAATCATTAATATACCGGGCGGAAGCTTTAAACGCACAATTTCCTCCGCATAGTTTAAAACGCCATTTTGCGTCTGATTATGATTTAACGCAATCCATGTATTGTACTGGGGCATGGTAAAAAACAGCCCGTCCGGTATGGTACCCGATACGCCGATATGATTTTTCACAGCGGCAATATACGCATCTTTAAGGGTACTTCCGGCAACATACAGCCGCGCGCCGTCCGCTTTTATTATGCCGTTTTCAAACTGTATGCAAAACGGCTCCTCACCGTAAATATATCTGCCCTTGGAGGACAAAAACAAAGAGGCGGACTGGTTCGGCGACGGGCATCTAAGGTCGATTTTCGCACTGCTTTTGCTGTGATAGGGCATGTCTGCGCCGTCATGGACATTACCGCCCCACCAGTATTCGTCACGTAAAATCTCTGTTATCATACTTTATCTCCCTGACTTCTACATTTCCGTCGGTAAGCTTTATATCCTTAACCTGCTTTGAGCCGTCAACCTTTAACATGTAACGGTAATACATTTTTTCGTCTGCCGGCACATATGCGCAGGTAAAGCCCGGCTCGTAAAAATACGGCAAAAGCTCATAGCAGTCGGAGTCGTACCACGGCTTTGTTCCGATTTTTACGTCACAGTTTCCGATATTTAAGCCAAACCAAAGCTTTTGGGTATCGGTTGTTCCGTCGGTGTAATACACCGTGTATTCCCCAAGGTAATCGCCGTCGTAATCCATAAGATATCCGTCTACGAACTCCTTGTGCGGGCGTGTTTCGGAAGTGGTATGAACCACGCATGCGTAATTTCCGGGGTTTGCAATATTGTAATTATAGCAAAATATATCGTTTGACATATTAATAAAATTACTTTCAAATTCATTTTCGCAAAAATCAGGTTTCCAAAACATTGCCGCAGCATAGGCAATGCCTGCGAAAATGCCGTTTCGCTGAATGTGCGCCGGGTCGAGGCTGCTCCAATTGGATATATAATATCCGGAGATTTTGCCGTCCATTCTCTCGCGGCAGTCGTAAATCTGCATTGGTTTGAAATTGCCGTACAGCACATTTTCAAATCCGTTTTCAAAGTACACCTTATCAAGCTTACGGTCAATGCGCCAGTACCAGTTTACAATCGTTATATCCTTGGGGATTTTTTCGTCTATTATTTTGCTGTTGTTTCAGCAGTTTCTGTTGTCGTTTCAGCGACAGTTTCTGTTTCGGAAGCTGCTGCCTCTTCTGCACTTTCGCTGGC
>CAJLYO010000085.1 GCA_905210885.1 uncultured Eubacteriales bacterium
GCCATAGGTCTCTTCGGTTATATCAAGGTCGTTTTCAAAAAAATCATTCATATTAATCACCGTGGAAAGTATAGCATTTTGTTATGAAAAAGTCAAGTAATTGTAAAATATTTATTGTATTGCAGCCCTATCGGCGGTATATTGTTGTTAAAGGGGAGTGGTACAATGTTTAAAACATTAAATAAAGATATACCCAAAATCAATAATAAATATCACAAAACGGACGAGGAGTTTAATTCATTCATGCGCATGGCATATCACGGATATGACTATGACGAAAATACAGGCATGGACGATGGCGAAATTCTTAACGGACTTGAAAAGCTTGCAAAAGATGTAAGCAGTGAGGAACATTCCGTTCAAAAAGCAAAAGCCTTTGCGTATATTCTCGATAACACACGGATTGACGTAAACGAAAGCGATTATTTCGTGGGTTTTTACAGCTGGAACAGGCTGCTGTTTAAACCGTTTGTAGATAAGTGGCACAGCGAGGTCCAAAAAAAGCTTTCTGATACGACGAGAAATTATATCAGAGATAATTATAATGCGGCAAATACAAATATTTGGATAGATTATGACCATTCCGTGCCCGATTGGGACGCGCTTTACAAGCTTGGGTTCCCCGGAATTGCAAAGCGTGCGGCGGAGTACCGTGAAAAGTATTTTAAGGAGCTTACACCGAAGCAGGCGGCATATTTTGACTCAATTGAAATTGAGTACAATGCGATTATCAGGCTTTTAAAGCGCATGTACGCCTATGCACTGACAAAAACTCACCCGAAGGCGGCGACGGTTGCACAGTGTCTTAAAAATCTTTCTGAGGGAGCGCCGCAGACTTTTTATGATTGCCTTCAGCTGATTTACTTGTATTTTATGCTGAGCGAATCGGTTGACTGCTATCAGGTCCGCGCGCTTGGCAGCGGTATTGACAATGACCTTTACGGTTATTATAAAAACGACATTGAAAGCGGACGGTATACTAAGGAGGAAATCGGAGAGTTTTTCGGGTATTTTCTTATGCAGTTCTCCGCTATCGGAAACTACTGGGGTCAGCCCATGTATATAGGCGGAAGCAACAAGGACGGCACATGTAAGGTAAACGAGCTTTCTTATCTGATTTTGGACGTTTATGATGAGCTGGGCATTTACAATCCTAAAATCCAGGTTAAGTACGGCAAAAATACGCCGCTGCCGTTTATAAATAAAATTCTTGATATGATACGCCGCGGAAATTCAAGCTTTGTGCTTGTGTGCGAGGAAAATATATATAAAGGCTTTAAACAGCGCGGTATACCCTTTGACGAATACTTTGATTTTGATATTAAAGGCTGTTACGAATACGCCGTAAAGGCAAAGGAGCTGGCAACAGACCCGGTTTATATAAATCTGGCTCAAAGCGTATGCACTGTGCTTCACGGTGAAAATCCGGAGGAAATTACAAGCTATGAAATGTTTGAAGCAGAGTATTATAAAAATTTGAAAGTAATATTTGACGGTGCGGTTGCTGCTGTAAATGAAATGGAACGATATCTGGAGTATTTAAATCCTTCGATTATGCTGTCCGCAACGTTTGAAAGCAGCATAAGGCAGGCTAAGGATGCATTTTTCGACGGTGCAAAATACAACACCTCGTCTTTTGTCGTAAGCGGCTTGGCTACAGCTGTTGACTCCTTAATGGCTGTTAAAAAGCTTGTTTTTGACGATAAAAAAGTAACATTAAGCGAATTAAAAAACGTGCTGGATAACAACTGGGAGGGCGCCGAAAAACTGAGATTTGACGCTTTAAAACTAACCTGCAAATACGGAACGGGCAATACCGAGGCAGACGCTTGCGCCCATAAGCTTGCAGAATTTACGGCAGGCTATCAGGGCATTAAAAATTCACGAAACGGCGAGTTTAAAATAACCATACATTCCGCACGTCAGTTTATAGAATTCGGCAAGCCGATGGGTGCGACACCCGACGGCAGAAAAGCCGGCGAGGAAACAAGCAAAAATGCGTCGCCTGTCCCCGGTGCCGATAAAATGGGTGTAACGGCGCTTATAATGTCCGCGGCAAAAACAATGCCTTATCGCTTTACCGAAGGGCATTGCCTTGACGTTATGATTCACCCTACAGCGGCAGAGGGGGACGAAGGTCTTGCGGCAATGAAGGCATTGATTGACGTTTATGCGGAAAACGGAGGGGCTTCAATTCAGTTTAATGTGCTCAACGCCAAAACTTTGAAGGACGCACAAAAGCACCCTGAAAAGTATCGGAATCTGCAGGTTCGCGTATGCGGATGGAATGTTTTATTTAATAACATGTGCAGGAAAGAACAGGATGAATATATTAAAAGGGCGGAGGCAATATGAAAATAACGGGAATTAAGCGTTTTGCGGTCCATGACGGCGACGGTATACGTACAACGGTGTTTTTCAAAGGCTGTCCGTTAAAATGTGCGTGGTGCCATAACCCGGAGGCGATTTCCTTTGAAAGACAAATCGGGTATTACGCTCATAAATGCATAGGCTGCGGAGAATGTGCAAGGGTTTGTAAAAATCACACCTTTAAAGACGGAGTACATATTTTCAACAGGGGAGAATGCACGGCATGCGGACAATGCGCCGCGGTCTGCCCCGTTTCAAGCCTCGAGCTTTACGGAGAGGAAAAGGACATAAAAAGCCTTTGCGAAATTTTAAAAACAGATAAGCAGTTTTACGATTCAAGCGGAGGGGGAATAACCCTATCCGGCGGCGAGTGTCTTATGTTTCCGAAGGAGTGCCGCGAAATTCTTTACGAGATGAAAAAATACGGAATCAATACCGCAGTTGACACCTGCGGATATGTAAATCGTGAAAACCTTTGCGAGGTTATGGAATATACTGATGTATTTCTGTATGATTTAAAGGCGTTTGATGAGGATGTGCATATTAAGTGCACCGGGAAATCCAATCGAATTATTCTTGAAAATCTGGAATTTCTTAATGCATGCGGCAAGAATATTGAGATACGTATTCCTTATGTGCCCGGTTATAATTCGGACCAAATTGATAAAATAAACGAATATGTAAAGGGGATGAAAAGTGTAAAAAAAGTTAAAATTCTGCCGTATCATAACCTTGCCGGCTCTAAATATACGGCATTGGGTTTAAAAAATATTCAGCCGGATATTCCGCTTCCGAATGAGGCAGAAATAGCCGCGGCAGAGAGAAAATTTTCCTGATTTATATTCCTGTTGTTTTTAAAATGATTTTATGATATAATACACGGAGGTACAAAAAATGAAAAAGGTTTTATTATTGGGCGATTCAATAAGGCAGGGCTATGACAGATTTGTAAAAACAGCGTTTGAAGGCAAGGCTGAGGTTTACTACCCCGGTGACAACTGCCGCTTTGCCCAGTATATCTTAAGAACGCTCCACGATTGGAAGGACGAGCTTAAGCTTGGTGATGATGTGGATTGCGTTCACTGGAACGCCGGGCTTTGGGATACCTTGATTTTATACAATGACGGCGTTTTAACGCCTCTTAGCGCATATGAAAATTTTATTGACAGAATATGCCGCAGAATTAAGGTTTTGTTTCCCGGGGCGGATATAATTTTTGCCGCCTCTACGCCTGTGCTTGAGGATATGTTCCCGGAACCGTGGAAGGGCATGCGTTATAACAAGGACATTGAAATTTTCAACAATGCCGCGGCGGAAATCGTTATAAAAAACGGCGGAAAAATAAATGACCTTTATGGTTTGCTTTGTAATACCCCCAGAGAATTTCACTCCGACATGACGCATTTTTACACAAAGGAAGCGACAAAGCTTATAACAGAAAAGGTTGTCGCAGTTATTGAGGAAAGCATAGGCGTGCGTGCCGAAAAAATCGATTATGACAAATTCTTTGCCGGACGTGACAGTGTTTTGGGAATTTAGCAGTTAAAAACTTTTATATTCAGGGTGTGTCGGAATGTTTAAGAAAAGAAGAGCTTTAGCGCAGTACTTCATCTTGTTTTTTTCAATGTTTGCCGTATTAATGACCGGTATTGTCGTTTTGCTGTATTGCTACGTTATGCCGCGTTATTTGAAGGAAATCGAGAAAAACCTCCAAAGCAGAAATGAATATGCGGTATTGAGGTTTCATGATATTTTTGAGCATTTGGACGGTATAACTTATGAAATGTACACCGATGAAAATTTAAATTCACGGCTTGTTTCAGACAGCGAAATCAGTCTTATGGACGGCATTGACAATTTAAAAAAATACAAAAAAGGTTATGACCTCATTGAAAATATTGTTTTATGCTATGATAATTCCGATGTGTACTGTACATCACTCGGTATAGTTCAGAAGAAAAATCATCCGGATATTCAAAAACTTGAATCACGGCTAAACAATAGCGCCGAGGAAAAATGGGTCTGTGCAAAATCAATTGTAAATGATGAGGAGATGCTTTTGCTCGGCAAACGCGTAAAGAGCATATTGCCGTATTATAAGGACATTACGCTTGTTTTTGAAATCTCATACTACAAGCTTTCGGTGCTTGTAAAAAACGAGTGTATAGATGAAAGCAGCAGCTTTGTTGCTGATTTCGGGAACGGTCTGGTATTTGAAACCGGAGATCTTGAATGTGATACGGCAGCAATCCTTAAACGGGCAGAGGGAAAAGAAGGTACGGTTTATGTCAGACCGCATGACGTAATATGCCGGCAGACTGTATACGAGGATGTTAAATATACATACATTATGTCGGAAAAAGATTTTTTGGGCGGATATCTGTCATTTCAGTTTAATATTTTACTGGGCATGATTTTGCTTGCGGTTACGGGCATAGTGATTTGCATAAAATTTTCGCGCGTAAGCTACAATCCCATAACCGAGATATACAGCGCCATAGGAAAAGACAGTGAAACAAACGATGGTGTGAACGAGTTTAGCTATATTCAGGAATTTATTTCGGAAATTGTTAATAAAAACGAGGAGCTTAACGTAACCATAAAATTCCAGAAAATGCATCTGCGCCGGCAGGCTCTGCTGAAAATACTAAACGGTGATATAGAGGACGAGGAACAGGCAAGAAACCTTGCGGCAAACACGGAGCTTTCCTTTAACGGAAGGTATTACGTCGTTATCGTAAGCCTCGACGGCGATATGAAAGAAAAAGACGCCGCCGATGTGATAAACGGCTGCCTTTCAAAGCGCAATATGGGATACGCTCTTGAAATTTTAAACGATGGGTATATCGCCATAATAGTGACCGCCGATGAGTCAAGGGAAGAGTTTGCGTCGGAGCTTACGGAGCTTATACAAAATGAATTTGAAACCGATGCCGAAATATTTGCCGGAAACGTGTGCACCGAGCTTATTCAGATTAGCAAGTCGTATAAGCACGCTCTTGAGCTATATAAGCAGCGCACGCTTAAGCTTAACGAGAAAGCCGACAGCATTGATTTAACGGAGGAGCGAAAGCTGTATTATGATGTTTTAAAGTTTATTCAGGATAATTACACAGATGACAGTTTAAGCCTAAGCCTTATTTCGGAGAAAACCGGGAAATCAATTTATTACATAAGCAGGCTTATAAAATCAAATATGGGCTGTACGTTTATCGACTATATCTCAAACTTAAGGATAGCATACGCCAAAAAGCTGCTTATCGAAACAGATATGATGATTGCGGATATTGTGGCAAAGGTCGGATACTTAAATGTTCCGAGCTTCAATAAAAAGTTTAAAAAGATTGTCGGCAAAAGCCCGACAGAGTATAAAACCGAATTTAAAGTTTAAAAAGACGGAGAATATATTTTTCTCCGTCTTTTTCGTACCGCAAAGTCCCTTTGCAAAAACGGCAAAGCCCCTTTAAAACCTTGAATTATCGGCGTTTATCTCTGCAATTATTACCAATTGACTTTACATATGTTTAACTGCTATTATAGCCTTAGAAAAGTTATGAGGTGAGATGCTTGAGGTCAAAAAGTTTTTTGCTGACAGTAAGCTGTTTTGTTATTACGCTTTTTTGGACGGCTGCGGTGCGTGCAAATGATGAAAGCTTTATGCTGCTTAGCGATGAGAAAAATATTTATATCGCAGGAAAAACCGAACCGGAAAAGCAAGCGGCGGTTTTAATACTAAACGAAGGCTTTGAAATTTCCGATATTGCCTCTCCGGTGCGTGCCGAACAGGCGATATTTTGCGCCGACCAGACAACGTCTGACGAAAAAGGGGTGTACTCTTTTGTTTTTGACAAAAGCAATATTTCCGACAGGCTTTCGTATGCGGTTTATATTATCGGCTCTGATTCGGTGCTGCCGCAAACAGGCAAGCTTTCGTCTGCCTGCAGCACGGTCGGCAAAGATATATTAAACGTCCTTGATTTCGGAATAGATAACACCGGTATCGGTGATATGACCGTTTATCTTACGGCTCTGCACAATACCGGTAAAAAAATCTACTATCCGTCAGGTACATACCGCTTTAACGGAAAAACGCTTAACTTATCGGGCGGTGTTGAGTTTGAAAGTCTTGAGTCTGTTAAAGTGAAAAATGATGTTTCGGACGCAAATATTATTCAGTTTGATAACAATGGCAATTTAATTGGACTTATTCAAAACCACCTTGAGCATGACGAGTCGGACGAGGGCAGCGGCTGGAAAATGGATATAGGCACATTGGTGCCGCCCCCGGTTTCAACAGCAGAGTATAAAACGAAAGCAGACTTCATACCGTTTTGGTATAATGATTTCGGTCTTGAGTTTACAAGGTCAAACTCCCTTGCGTATAAAGGTTGGTATTACTGGAGCTGGAACTTTGCATCAAACGTTTCCGCCGACCCGAAATATGCTTACGCCCCGGACAGGCACCCTCTTATCGGTTTTTACAAGGGTGACGATTCCACGGTTTTGGACTGGCAGTGCTATTGGCTCAAAGAATACGGGGCTAAAGCGGTTACGCTTTATTCCACGCATACCGCCGCCGGAATTTCAAAAACGTGGAGTAGTGAAGCAGACAGAAATTATTGGATATATCAGCTTTTTAACAATACCCCGAACTTTAAAGGGCTTAAATATATTCTGACCCTTACGCCGCCGTTTG
>CAJLYO010000086.1 GCA_905210885.1 uncultured Eubacteriales bacterium
TATCGGTTATTTTCCATTTATCGGAATTTGAAACGGTAACGTCAAATTCCGTCTTGCACGCACTGTCAGCCTCATACACGGCATAGCCTGTGCTGTCATTGTTTCTGTAGAATACGCGCCTTGATTCCGATGTGCAGTTTTGCCAAGTCCACGCATAGTTAAAACCGCGCAGAACGCTTACATTTGACAAGTCGGTAAGCTTATCGTTTATCAAAAGCAGTTCAGTATTTGCCGCAAAAACACATATGGAATTTATAATAAGCGCCGCTGTAATGACAAGTGCCGATAATCGTTTTTTCATTTTCGCCTCTCCTTTTTGCGAATGTTTTACAATGTGTTAAGTACATACACCGTCTGCGGTGACGGTGTATGTTTTATCGCTGTTATGATAACGGTATCATCTCCGTAAGAGGAGCAAAGCTGCCCTGTGACCATATAAACAGCTTATATGTCAGGTTATCGCCTGAGTTTGTAATATCAGCAGTAAGGTTAATGGTGTTTTCATCATTTGAAGCCGCAATATTCTGAATTGCAGCGCTCTTTAACCTGTTTCCGCTGTAAACACCCAAAATAACCGTGTCGCCCGTACCGCCGATATTTTTGTATGCGCCGGCTACTGTTGCTTTTCCTTCAGCTACCGTAAGCGCCGGTTCTTGCGTTATTGCAAATGTGTCACCGCCGTATAGTCTGGCGTGGTGAACATAAAGCTGACTTGCGCCAAAATTTGTTGCATTAAGCTTTACATAGCGGCAACCCTCGCCGTAATCAACAATTAATTTCGATGTCATAAAACCCCAGCCGCTTTCGGCTCCGCCTTCTGACAAATGTGAAATAAGTTCATATGTTGAAACAGCGTTTGTCCATGTTTCTCCGTCATCCGAAATCTGTAAAAGTCCGCCGTTTCTGTGTACATCCTGAGACACAATCCAGTTAAACTGTGCATGATATGTTATTGTTATTTCCGCACCGGTAATTATTTTGCCGTTATCTGCGCCGAAAATCATGTAAGAATCAGCCGAGTTGTTTAAGTAAATATTTCTTGCGGACGTATAACCGCAGCGGCTGTAAGCATCCCATGAAGGATACGAAAAGTCAAATACGTTAATGTTTGCCGCAGCGCTTGTAAGGTCGGTATCAAGCATTGGCTTTACCGCTGCCTTTGCACCGCTTAACTTTACGCCATGGATAAAGAAATTCCATGCGCCGATGGGATAAAAATTGGGATCATAGCCGGGAACATATGTATTAACTCTTATATACCGATAACCGTATTCAAGGGTAAACTTTAATGTTGCCGAATAAAATCCGCTTGTTGTTGAGGCAGCATCCGCAAGCGTTGAATCTGTAACCGATGTCCAGTTTTTACCGTCATCGGAAACCTGAACATATCCGTTTTTACGGTGAACTTCTTCGGTAAACGCCCAGTAATTTCCGGTAGTATTATATGCAACCTTAATTTCCGCTGAAGTATACGCATTGTTTTTACCGGCATCGAAAATCATATATGCGTCGTTTGCCATACAGGTATAAACGTTTCTTTGTTCGGAATAACCGCATTTGTCATACTGCCACGATTCAAGGCTGAATCCCGAAATTGTTGCAAAGCTTTCCGGCTGTGCAAGGTCGCTTTCCTGTGTAAATTCGCCGTCTGCGAATATGGGGAGTGATACAAGGGTCATTGCCAAAACTATCAAGAGTGCCATGGTTTGTTTTACATAATGTTTCATGATAAATCCTCCTGAAATATATATTTTTTTGCATATGCAAAGGGGAGTTGAACGCGATAAATTGTCCTGTGCACTTTGCCGCAAGTCTTGGTTTTTAAGGCGCCTTGCAAAAGGAAAATTACAGACTGTTGAACGTTTTTGAAAATTTTGAAGCAAAACTGCTTGACATCAGTTTCCTATTTCGTCAAGCAGTTTTAGAAATACTGTTTGAGCGCTGATTGCGCGAGTTTATTTCGTGCAAGAAATTTTCAAAAAGGTGATTACAGTGTGTTTTTTCTTTTGCCGGGCTGGCTTTTTGGGCACTTTTTGCCACCAAAAAGTGCCAGAAAAACGAATGCCATATTTGAACTTTTCCGCGGATGATATCCGCCCTTACAATATAGGACGTAACGTCTGACTAGTCAAGAGGGAGTTGAATCCCATGCAGTTTAACTCTCTTTTATTTAAACAAGACAGGCGGCGTTATAACGGCAATCATATTTTCGCGTGTGCTCCAGATATAGAGAGCCGCTTCTGCCCCTTCCTCTGTTTTATCCGAAGAAATCACAAATTTTCCGTCTGACAAATCCACCTTCTTATCGGTAAGGCTTAACATTTTGCCGTCCTTGTACACTGCAAGGATTGCCGTAACTTCCGAAACAGCATCGGTTTTTGAGATAAGCTCGCCGGACACTGTCCATACTCCGTCTTTGTACTCGCCACTTACATTTTCATTTAAGCTTATAAGGTCATATGGGTACTGAGCCGCTGCAAAACCAAGCTTAATATTTGTAAGACGGTAGTTACCGGGGAAATGAATTTTAACCTGTTTCATCCCCTTAGGCAGCTGTGCCTTATAAGTAACCTTTTTCCACTGGTATGCCATCGGGTCGGAAATTGACTGTGAGTCGGTCTTGGTAAGCCCTTTCTTTTCCGTCCACATATCGCCGTTTCTCGAAGCGGAAAACGCAGGCGGGTCTGAAACCTCGAGATAATTAAGCTCAACATAAACGATATCCTTAGAATTATCTTTAAGTGTATAAGTAATTGTGTCTTCAGTCTCTGTAAACTGCGAAGTTATATACGTTCTTTCGTTTTCGCTCATCCAGTTCCATTCCCAGTTAACCGACTGCATGTCGGTATACTGCGCGGTTACATAAGCATTATCGGGGAGTGAAGGCGCCTCACACGGGTCGGTAAAATACTCGTCCGGCGTAATTTCGGGTTCAGCCGGCGCTTCTGTTCCGGTAAGTTTTACGTGATGAACGAAAACCTGCCAAGCGTTGCAGCCTGTAAAATCAAGCTTTATATAGCGCGCCTCCTCAGCAAGAGTGCAGGAAAGCGTGTAGTTATAGTGAGGCGTGCTGCCGTCATAATTTGTTTTTTCATCTTTGACGCATGTTATATCCGCCGCAGATGTCCAGTCGGTTCCGTTGTCGGAATAAAGTATTCTTGACGGAAGGTGTGCATCGTCTACCTGCCATGTATTATAGCCGTGGATAGTTACAAGAAACTCTGCGGTTTTATAGCCTGCGCCCTTTCCGGCGTCAAAGGACATAAACGCCGACGCAGAATCGGTAAGAACATAAATGTTTCTGTTTGAGGTATATCCGCAGCGTGCCGCCGCCCATTCGGTAAGTTCAAAACCGGTTACTGTCATACAGCTTTCCGCAGATGTAAGCTCGCTGTCCAAAAGCACGTTTTCGTCAGCAAATGCCGGTATACCTGAAACCAGCAGCAGCACCGCAATTATAATTGCAATTATTCTTTTCATAGCTTGTTCTCCTTGAAAATTAATTTACGGAAATTGCCGAAGAGGCTTCGTCCCACAAAACGTTGTAACCCAAGCCCTCAAAAACAAATCTTAAAGGCAGCCGTGTTTTGCCGTCAATAACAACGGGAGCACAGGGCAGGTCAAACGGCGAACCGTTTACGTATGCGGTACCGCTGCCCATGGCAAGCTCTACTGTGTTTTCGCCGCTGTACAGTGTGATTTTGCCGTCCTTATCGGTTTTAACTGCTGTACCGGTGAGTGTCAGAAAATCCTTCATGCCAATCATGGAACAGCCGTTTTCCGAAATTATGGGGATATTTTTCTGTTCGCCCTTATAATTAAAGGAATCCTTCACATAATTTCCGGTTTGGGGTGTTTTGTCCTCGTTCTTTACGGTATTTCCTCTTTGCGGTACGGGAGTTGTGCCGTCGGAAATTATGATATCGCCCCAAAGTTCTGTTGCCTGATAGGAATTATTTGTAACGTCGCACCATTTTGAAATGCTTGTTACAACGCCGTCCTGAGCGTCAGCAAAGCCTGCTTCAAAGCTGTAGAGAGTTCCGGGAGCCGGTTTTACCATATCAAGCAGAATTCGTGCCTCATAAAGATATCCGTCATCCGCGGGGACACAAACAGCTTGATCAAAGGACTGCATTTCACCGCTGGGGTCAATTCGGTACTGTACGTCACCGCCGCCCATCCAGCTTACGTGCATATTACTTTGGGAAACAAAAATTTCCATGTTATCTCTGTTCCAGCCGCCTCCGCCGGAGCAGTCGGGAGAGCTGTCGTAGGAGCGCCCCAGAACGTAGAGATAATCGTCATCCCAAAGAACCTTAACGGTACCTGTTGCGCCTTCCTTGCCTACGCAGAATTTTTCCACCGGCATTTCCTCGGCAATTGACCAGATATCGTCAATTTTTCCGTCTACAACAGGTGTGCCCTTATATACCGGGGCAATTGTGGGTTCGTAACCCTCCGGATAGTTTTTCGCAAGTTCGGGCCAGTCCCAAACGTCCTCGGTCATACGGGGCATTTTGCCCTCCTCGTCAATTATTGCATAATAATTTAACGACGGCTTGCCGTTCATATCAAATGGCAGGGGATAGTCATATCTGTTTCCGCGTGTTACGGACGAGCGGTTATCAGTGGGGCACCAAAAGCTTACACATTCGATAATGTCCGCATTTTCACGGAAAATATCAAAGGTAGTTGCATATGCACGTGCAACGGCGTCCTTAACCTTTTCTCTGTCCTCCCACTTATAAACAGTGGTGGGATCATACATATGATATGCCGTCATATCCATCTCGGTTATGTAAACCGGAAGACCCAATTCGCGCAGCTGCTTAAACAAATCACGCATTTCTGCAGGGTCGGAAAACACGCTTTCATGCCACTGCAAGCCGATAGCGTCAATGGGAACACCTTGGTCTAACCATTCCTTAACCTGTTTTATAATTCCTTTTCTCATAGCCGGTATCAAATGGCTGTTATCGTTTATAATCAAAACCGCATCGGGGTCGGTTTCCTTCGCCCACTTAAACAGCAGCGGTACATAATCCTGACCGCATATCTGAGCTTCCTCCATATATGACTTAAGAGTACCGGAGCCGGGGTCGAAAATTTCATTTACAACATCATAATACTTCATTTTGCCCTTATAGCGCGAAACCTTTGCCTTAACATGCTTTTCCATGCGTTTTAGGGCTTCCTCTTTGCTTACCGGATTGCCCTTATCGTCCTTGAAAAAAGCCCAGTAGTGATTGCCGTGATACCAAAGCGCATGACCTCGAGCCTCCATGCCGTGCTCCAAAGCCCAGTTAACAATCTGGTCTGTTCCGTCATAATACCATTGATCAGGTCCCTGCTGGAAAACATGCCCTTTAAACTGGTTTTCCGTAGTAATTACGTTAAACTGGCTTGATAAAAGCTCACTGTACTGTTCAAGGTCCCATGGCTCTACGGAAACGCCGATATCAAAATAATCTTTAAATGCGTCTTTTAGCGAAACGATTGTCGAATAATCAAAATCGGGCTTTTGATAGTGTGAAACTCTGCCGTCTGTTGAAATATCATAAACATCATTTTCACAAAAATGCGCCTTAACAACAGCAACGGTGTCTATAACCGTGGGGAATTCAATTTTTATGTAATTATAGCCGCCGTCAAGATGCTCACCCTTTGTGATATAACGAAAATACTGTGTCGCGTCCCAAACGTCATTATGCTTAAGCTTGGAAAGACTGTACATCTGAATATCGGCGAATTTCCAGTCCTTGCCGTCATTTGAAACATAGTATTTCATATCCGCCCTGTTCCAGCGATACATATAAAACTCAATACCGAAGGATTTAAACGGGGTTTCGGATTTATACACAATGTACGCCGGTGTTTTTTCCTGATTAACGTACTTAACGGCTTTTACATAGTCATCATAGTATACAGAATTTACCGAATCATACTTAACCCCGGGTGAATGTTCCTCTGCGTTATCAAGAGTTGTTTCGATTACCGTAACGCCGTCATCATCTGCGGCAAAAACGCCGCAGACGCTGATGCACAGGGCAAGACACAAAATTAAAGCAGTTATTTTCTTTATCATCTTAACCCTCCTTATTTAATAATATAAACTTCCTTTATACCAAACCAGTGTGCACTGATAAGAATTTTTGACGCGCCTTCCGAGCTGTCTGCATAGCCTACAATGTCACTTACGGCTGCGCTTGTTACAACAGCCTCGCCGCGTGAATTGATTTCGTATACATACACCGGCGGAGAATCTATTCTCCATACCTTTGCGCCGGTTGGCAATGTTTCGCTTTGATAGCTGTCATCATATGTCACAACCATCTGTCCGTCGTTTATGCGCCATACGGTTGCAAGACCGGCAAAAAAGTCTGCGCCGCCGCCCTGTCCTGAGTTACCGTCATAGGGATTCTCGCCGTATGCAAGGGTTTTGGTTTTTGCGTCAAACACCTTTTCATAGGCATTAATTCTGCCGTCATTGCCTCTGCCGAAACGGATAATATCGCCTTTTCTGAGCCCGGATGTATTAAGCGTATCCTTCATGGCAAATGTCTGTGAATAACCGTCATAAAATCCTGTAACGCTTGGATATTCCATTTCATCCTCAATAGTTGTGCCGACGGATTCAATTGTCATAAACTTTGCGGTATCGCTTATTTTTCCGTTGCCCGTACCGGCGTAGTACATGAAAATTACGTCAGGAGTTATATCCTTTTTGCTGTCCGTAAAGCTTTCAATCGTATACACCTTATCGCCGGTAATGTTTCCGGGGCTTACAACTCTGTAATCCTCAGAAATTTCTCCGGTAAGTGTCGGATTAATCTGAAATACAACTGTATTATTACCGCAGTTTATTTCCTGCCCGAATGTATAGTACGATGCATTATAGTACCTCTGGGCTTTGTCGTTCATCTGAAACAGCGTGTCGTTTTTGCTGTCGCCGGTATCGGTTTGCAGAGTATCAATATGAGAGATTTTGCCTTCTGCATTAAGCTTATAGCGCAAAACCGGAGCGCTTTGGGATTCAATGCGTGTTTTGATAACGGA
>CAJLYO010000087.1 GCA_905210885.1 uncultured Eubacteriales bacterium
ACGGCTTGCGCGGTATGCCTGTCCAACCCTTTTACCGATTCAAGCGTTTCCAAGTCGGCAGTCTTTATTGCCTTTAAGGTTTTGAAGTGTTTAAGAAGCAGAGCCTGTTTTTTCGGACCGACCCCTTTTATCTCGGAAAGTTCGGACTTAATCATTGATTTGCTGCGTTTTTTTCTGTGGAACGTTATCGCAAAGCGGTGAACCTCCTCCTGCATTTCATACAAGAGTTTGTACACGCTGCCGGAAGGATTTAGAGCAACTTCTCCCTCGCCTCCGATAAGTCCGCGTGTTCTGTGCTTATCGTCTTTGACCGCACCGAAAACCGGTATATCAGCCTTTAAAAAGTCCATAACCTCGCTTACCGCGCTTAAATGCCCCGCACCGCCGTCAAGAAGTATCAGATCGGGCAGCGGCACAAAGTTCTTTTCTCCGTTTAAACCGTTTGAGATTCTCCGGTACAGAACCTCGCGCATGCTCATGTAATCGTCCTGCCCGATAACGGAACGAATGTTAAATTTTCGGTAATCACTTTTTTTAGGCTTGCCGTTTTCGTATACCACGCACACGCCGACGTTATCGCTGCCCGAAATGTTTGAAATATCGTAAAGTTCTATTCTTTCCGGCACGTTTTCAAGGCACAGGAGGTCTTTTATTTCAAACATAATATCGGTAAGCTTTGCGGAATTTCTGTCATCGGACAGAAGCTTTAATTTAAGCTCCTCCCTTGCATTTTTTTCCGCCATTTTAATATATTTCAGCTTATCGCCGCGTTTCGGGACAGTTACGTTAACCTTTCGTCCAACCTTTGAGGTAAGCCAACCGGATATAAGCTCCACATCGTCAATTTCAAGCTGGAGATATATATGATTCGGTATCGCTGTCTGCAAAGCGTAATATTGCTTTACAAATTCGCCCAGAATAACCCCGGTGTCGCTGTCGTCTTTTATGAATCTGTGCTGGCGTCCTATAATTTTGCCGTTTCTTAAGAAAAACAGCTGTATACATACGGTATTTCCGCTTCTGTCTGCGGCAATAATATCGGCATTTTCAAGATTTACGTTTATCGCCGTTTGCTTTTCCCTTATACTCTTTACGGAGTTTAATCTGTCGCGAAGCATTGCCGCTTTTTCAAATTCAAGGTTTTGCGCCGCCTCGTTCATTTCGTTTTCAATTTCCGAAATAACCGAATTATCCTTGCCCTCCAGAAACAGTATGGCTTTATTAACGGTTTCACGGTACTGCTGCTCGGTCACAGCGCCGCAGCACGGTGCACTGCACTTGCCAATCTGGTAATTAAGGCACGGTCTTGCATTCGCGGTATTAAGCCTTCCGGAGCATGAACGTATTTTGAAAATATTTCTCAAAGCGTCAATAATGCCGTATATAACGTTGGAACTCTGGTACGGACCGAAATACCGCGCACCGTCGGGCAGCACACGGCGGCACAGCATTATCCTCGGAAATTTTTCGTCAAGCGTAACCTTAATGTACGGATGCGCCTTGTCGTCCTTTAACAGAATGTTATATTTGGGCATATACTGCTTTATAAGATTACATTCGAGAGTTAAAGCCTCAAACTCCGTTTTTGTAATTATATATTCAAAACGGACAATGTTTGAAACCATGGCGCGCACCTTTGCGGTATGGGAGGAATTTTTTCTGAAATACTGAGTGACGCGGTTTTTCAGATTTTTCGCCTTGCCCACGTAAATTACGGTGTCCTCGCTGTTATACATAATATAAACGCCGGGATTTACCGGCAGATTTTTAATTTGTTCTTCAAGCATGACAAACTCCCCGTACTAAAAAAAGCTTTGCACATATAGTATGCACAAAGCTATTTGGATTTAAAGTCACTCGGCAAAATTTGAAGAAACAAGCTCTACAAGTGCGCTTACAGACTGCTCCTCATCGGGACCGTCCGCAATTATATTGATACTTGTTCCTCTCGTAATACCCAAAGATAAAACGCCAAGCAAGCTTTTTGCGTTAACGCGTCTTTCGTCCTTCTCAACCCAAATACTGGATTTAAACTCGTTAGCCTTCTGAATAAAGAACGTAACAGGGCGCGCATGCAAGCCAACCTGATTACAAACAAGTACGTCTTTAGAAAACATATAACCTCTCCTTTTCCGTCACATCAAACCAAAATCGTTTTTTCGGACTGTAAAACAAGCTTTTTAAATAAATTATACTAATAGAATACTATTTTTCAGTGAAAATGTCAATACAATTATTAAATTTTTTTAATAGTTTCCAAACTATTTTTTCACCAATGCCTCAATTTTATCTTTTCTCTTGCACATTTCATCTATGCGCAATATATAATCCTTGGCTTCTTTTACATTAAAAATCCTGTCAATACTGTCATATCTGCGGTTTACAATTTTTGTAACTCCTCCGCAGCCGAGGGAAATAATGCTTGACAACTCCTCCATTATCATAATATTGTAAGTGCATTCTTTTTTCGGCTTTGAATAGCCTATGTTTTCAAGGTTGCCCAAAATATTTTTCTGTCTGTACAGATAATATGGGTGATAGCCTTCAAGAGAAAGAGCCTTTTTTGAATACTCAATCATTTCCGCCACAACCGCTCCGTCCGTCAGGCAATAATCGCCCAGCGTTTCATGAAGGCGCGAACCGCGTTTTATGCACATTGTATGCACTGTTACCGACTCCGGGTCAAGCTTTTTGATTTCCGAAAGGGTGTATTTGAAGTCATCGGCATTTTCTCCGGGAAGTCCGGCAATAACGTCCATGTTAATATCGTCAAAGCCGTACTGCCGTGCAAGAGCAAAGGTTTCCTCAATCTGACGCGCTGTATGAAATCTGCCTATGAGCTTAAGCGTCTTATCATTCATAGTCTGCGGATTTATACTTATACGGGTGACACCGCTGTTTTTAAGCATTAAAAGCTTATCCGAATCAATTGTATCGGGCCGCCCTGCCTCAACGGTAAACTCACGCATTTCGGATAAATCAAAGTACTTTTTGCAGTCGGAAATCACCTTTGAAAGTTCGTCACAGGAAAGCGCCGTTGGGGTTCCGCCGCCGATATACAGACAAATTATATTAAGCCCGAGCTTTTTTATAATATCCGCGGTATACTTAATTTCTTTTTCCAGCGCGGTAATGTAATCCTGCTTTAAATAGGCGTTATTTTCCGCACTGTTTGTAACAAACGAGCAGTAAAGACAGCGCGTTTTACAAAATGGTATGCCGATATAAACGCATATGTCGTTATCGTTAACCGTTTTCAGAATATCAAGCTCAAGACGGGCAATATTAATACAAAGCCGCGCCCTGTCCTCGCATATCTTATATTTATCGTCGTAATACCGGACAATATTTTCATCATCACAGCCGTCCGCAATACGGCACCGTGCGATTTTAACCGGTCTTATACCGGTGCTTATGCCCCATGGATTTTCCATTGTTATTTCTCCTTAACGTAGGGATTTCCGTGTTTTTCGCTGCCCACTGTAGTTGAAAAGCCGTGACCGGGATATACAACCGTATCATCGGGAAACAGCGCGTATAAATGCCTTATGGATTTTTTCAGTTCGTCAAAATCACCGCTGTAAAAATCACTTCTGCCCACCGATGCGCAAAAAAGCGTATCGCCGGAAAATACAAAACCGTTTATACAGTAGCACATACCGCCGGCTGTATGCCCGGGGGTCGCGATGCATTTTATGTCAAGACCGCCGGCTTTTAAGGTATCGCCGTCGTTTACCGTAACCGTTTCCGTTATTTTGTCAATGTCTTCAAAGCTTCCAAAATCGGAATTAAGCCTGTCTAACATTGTACTTTCCTTTGAACCGATAACAATATCCGCCTTGTAGCGTCCGGCAAAATCAGCCGCACCGCACACATGGTCAAAATGGCCGTGTGTAAGAAGGATATATTTAATATTAATTCCGTTTTTCAAAACATAGTTGCAAACAAGCTGACTGAACTCACCGGGGTCTATAATAACGCCGATTCTTGTTTCCTCGTCAAAAACAACATAGCAGTTTGCCACCATTTGTCCCAACGCAAACCTTTTAATACGCAAAAATATTCCTCCTTAGGATTTAGTACGCACTACAGAAGTAACGCCGCTGATTTTTCTGAAATTTTTAATAAGCTTATCTATATCGCCCTTGTCCGTAACCTCAACGGTAACGGTAATGCTGGCAAGCCCTTCTTTTAACACCTTGCCGTTGATTGCCTGGAGCGTCATTTTAAGATTTGAAACGATATTCGCCGCCTCAACAAACAAACCAGGCTTGTCGTCTGCGATAATCTGAATGGTAGAAACGTATTTAGACGAATCGGAGGCGCCCCAGCTTACCTCGATAAAACGCGCGCCGTCCTGGGATTCTTCGTTCTCCATATTCTTTACGTTAACGCAGTCTTTTCTGTGAACGGAAACGCCTCTGCCCCTTGTAACATATCCCACAATTTCATCACCGGGAACAGGGTTGCAGCAGCGTGACAGCTTAACAAGGCAGTTATCAACGCCCTTTACAACTATACCGGAATCGGTTGTTTTCGGTGGCTTTGCCGGGATATCGCCGAGCATTTCGGCAGGAACCGCGGTATCCGTCCGCTTATTGTGTTCTTCTTTAAACCTTGTTATAACCTTTGCAACGGGCAAACCGCCGAAGCCGATTATGGCATACAAGTCGTCAACCGTGGTAAAGTTATATTTTTTAAATATTCCGTCGGTAATTTCGTGGTCTTTAAGCATTGAAAGCGGCAATCCGCTGCGCTTAAATTCACGCTCGACAATCTCCTTGCCGTGGATTATATTCTCCTCGCGGTGTTCCTTTTTAAACCACTCGTTTATTTTTTTGCGCGCCTGAGAGGTTTTAACCGTTTTAAGCCAGTCGCGGCTGGGTCCGTGAGGTACCGCCGAGGTAATAATTTCAACAATATCGCCGTTTACGAGTTTATAGTCAAGAGGTACGATTTTTCCGTTTATTTTCGCGCCCACTGTTTTGTTTCCGATAGCGCTGTGAATAGCGTAGGCAAAATCGATAGGCGTGGAATTTGCAGGGAGATTTATAACGTCGCCCTTGGGAGAGAAAACGAAAACTTCGTCCTCAAACAAATCGATTTTTAAGGTGTGCATAAATTCCTCGGCGTCGGACATATCCTTGTGGATATCTATAAGCTGGCGCACCCATTCAAGCTTGCTGTCTATATCGCTTTCGCCGGAAACACCCTCCTTATACTTCCAGTGCGCGGCGATACCCACCTCGGCAACTCTGTGCATTTCCCACGTACGTATCTGCACCTCAAACGGCTTTCCGCCGGGGCCGATAAGGCTTGTGTGCAGCGACTGGTACATGTTCTTTTTGGGCATAGCAATATAGTCTTTAAAACGCCCGGGAATAGGCTTGAAAAGTTCATGCACAAGACCCAGAACCTCGTAGCACTCCGGGATTGTGTCCACAATTACGCGAACCGCAAGCAGGTCATACATCTGGTCAAGGTCTATGTTATTTGTATACATTTTTCTGTATATGCTGTAAAAATGCTTTGCACGTCCCTCAATATGGGACTTTATATTCATGGAATCAAGCTTTGCGCGGAGGATATCCTGAACCTTCTTAAGATATTCCTCTCTTTCCGCTCTTTTTTGGTCTATGCCCTCGGCAATTTCATGATACGCTATAGGGTCAAGGTATCTTAAGGACAAATCCTCAAGCTCCCATTTTATCTTTTGCATACCGAGCCTGTGGGCGAGCGGAGCGTAGATTTCCATAGTTTCCCGCGCTTTTTCGCGCTGCTTTGCCTCCGGCATGCTTTTTAACGTACGCATATTATGCAGCCTGTCGGCAAGTTTAATCAAAATAACGCGGATATCCTTTGCCATGGCAAGGAACATTTTACGTATGCTTTCAATCTGCTGTTCCTCTTTTGTGCTGTAGGGGATTTTACTGAGCTTTGTAACTCCGTCCACCAAAAGCGCGATTTCATCGCCGAACATCTCGCGGATATCCTCGGTACTGTAGATAGTGTCCTCAACGGTATCATGCAAAAGCCCCGCGGTAATAGAACCGCAGTCAAGCTCCATGTCCGCAAGTATGTCCGCAACCGCAAGGGGATGCATAACGTACGGTTCGCCCGATATACGCTGCTGGCTTGAATGTGCGACAACCGCCAGGGAAAACGCCTTTTCAACAAGCCACAAGTCAGCCTGGGGATTGTATTTTAAAATTTTAGCCTTCAGTTGTTCAAACGCTTGCTCCGGCGCCAGCATATTCATCACTCCTTGCCGCTGAACTTAATATCTTTTATTACAAACTGTACACTTCTGTTATTATTGTATTCGTTAATCCGTATTGTGCCCGCAACATCTAAAGTATCGCCCTTCTTAAGATACCTGATATACGAGCCTATGCCAAAGCCTATGCCCTCAAATGACGTGCCGTCCGATTCAAGCAAAAGGCGCATGTGTTTTCCGCCGCTTAGTGCCGTCAGTTCTGATATAACTGCATTTTTCACACACAGCAGCGGCTCAGGGTTGCCGTTTCCGTACGGCTCGAACATAGCAAGCTGTTCTACGGTCTGTTCATTTATTTCGGACGGACTTATGCACGTGTCAATGGTAAGTTTCGGAATATAGTCCTCCCGAACAGTTACGCCTGCGGCATACCTGTTTATTTCATTGCGGAACCTCACTATTTCGGAAGTTTTTAATGTCATTCCGGCAGCAAGGCTGTGACCGCCGAAAGCCTCAAGACAATCCGAAGTCTTTGAAAGCGCCGTGTACAAATCGAAGCTTTCTATACTTCTGCCCGAACCCTTGGCAGTATCGCCGTCAACACACAGCAAAATACACGGACGGTAGTATTTTTCGGTAATTTTAGATGCCACGATGCCTATAACTCCGTGATGCCAGCCTTCGCCGGCGATTACTATTACACGCTCGCGCGAAAGCCCGTTTTGCTCAACTATAGCCACTGCCTGTTCATATATATCAAGGCACAGTTTTTGCCGCGCGGCATTAAGCTCGTTTAACCCAGCGGCAATGCTTTTTGCCTCATCGGGGTCAT
>CAJLYO010000088.1 GCA_905210885.1 uncultured Eubacteriales bacterium
CATTGTATTTTAAAGCTGCTGCAGACTATTTGAACGAAAGCCAGCGCGCGCACAAGTCCATCCACTGACCGGCATACGGGTTAATCTTTTCTTCATCGCCGTCATACGTGACCTTATTGCACAAAGCCAAGCCGTGCAGTCCCTTCGGAAACAGGTGAAGCTCGCAGGAAACACCGGCGTTTTTCAGCGCCTGTGCAAATAAAATGCTGTTTTCTACAGGCACCGTTTCATCATCGAAGGTTGACCATATGAAGGTTTTCGGAGTATTTTCCGTAACATGCTTTTCAAGCGACATTTTATAAAGCAGATCATTTGACGCGCCCTTGCCGCACAACGCGTTAAATGAACCTCTGTGGGCATACTCACCGGAAGTTATCACGGGATAACACAATATCATTGCGTTCGGCTTATTCTTTCCGCTTTCCATTCCGCGGATATTTTTCAGACATTCCGCGTCATAATGCACACCCAATGTTGCCGCAAGGTGTCCGCCGGCAGAAAATCCGCATACCGTAATATCGTTCGGATCCAAGTTCCACTTTTCGGCATTGTCGCGGATAATGCACATAGCCCGCGTCGCATCGGAAATCTGCTTGGGATATCTGTTGGGCGACACACTGTAGTACAGCACAAAGGCATGATACCCCAAAGAATTAAACCACACCGCAACAGGCTCCGCTTCGCGCCATGACACAAAGCTGTACGAACCGCCCGGAATGATCAAAACCGCTCCCTTTTTGTCACCGTCTTTTAAAATATACGTTGTCATATACGGTTCAAAATCCGGAGCTGCGCCGTTGTACTCTCCCGGCGCCCACAGCTTTATATTTTCGTTTATCATTTATGTCCCCCCTACCAATACATATTCCAATTTTTATACAGACGTATAAGCGCCTCCATATAAAAATAACAACCCCAGATATTGCACTCGTCAACCCCCAGCCCCTGCGGTTTTCCGTAAGTCGCATGGAGCAAAAGACCGTTTGACTCGGGCATGTCTTTTGTAGAGTAATTCTCGTAAAGGGAATTCATAATCAAGTTAACCGCATTCTCATATATATACTTTGATTTGTCGCTGTCGGGAATATGCTTTATAAGCTCAAGCATGCCGCATACCGCAATTGCGCATGCCGAGCTGTCACGCGGCTCATTATCTCCATCGGTAAATATTAAATCCCAATATGCCACATAATCATCAGGCAACCTGTCCAGAAAAACATTTGCCATGCTTTTGCAAAGCCGAACGGCGTCGGGGTCGTCAACATACGCTTTTGTAAGCATAAGACCGTAAATTCCCCAAGCCTGTCCGCGAGCCCAGCAGGAACTGTCGGAAGCTCCCTGATGGGTAACGCCTTTTAACGGCTTGCCGGTTTCGGGGTCAAAATAAAATGTATGATAAGATGTTCCGTCACTGCGCAGCGCATTTTCAACCGTCGTGCGAAAATGCGCGTACGCCGCATCGCGGTACTTATTATCCCCGGTCACATTTGACGCCCAGTACAAAAGCGGAATGTTTAAAAGGCAATCCACAATAAGACGGTAATTCTCTCTTGTCCCAAGCTCACCCCATGCTTGAATAAACCGCCCCTTTTCGTGATACCTTTCCATGAGGTTGTCAGCCGCCAGAATTGCAGTATCACGCGCCATTTCATCTCCGGTAAGCTTATATGCCGCAACACACGAAGGAATGTATAAAAATCCCATATCATGATGATTAACGCCGAGCTTTTCGGTTATTCGCTTTTTATACGATGGTATGGACGCAAGCGCAAGATTTTTGTACTTATCATCTCCGGTAAGCTCCCATGAAATCCACAGTATACCCGTCCAAAATCCTTGATTCCAGCCGTCTGTGTTATCGGTTTTTTCGTAAACATTGTTGACGCTTGCATGCTCGGCAAAGCCTTCGCCGAGGGTTTCAATCATGTAATCCACCTTTTTTAAGGCTGCGTCAATTGCACTTTTCAGTTTTTCCGTTTTAAAATCCGGCGCGTTTTCATATCTCTGCGGATTTTTAAGACTTATTTCTTTTATTGTTTTCATTTATTTCACCTTTAATGTAACCGTACTTCCGGCGTAATCTCCCTGAGGAAGGTCAGCAGAAACATTTGCTCCGTTTACGGTCAGATTCATTTTTTCATATTTTTGCGACGGGTCGGCGGCAAAAATCAAGCCATTCTGTTTTAAAAGCAGTACGCAGGGTATGTCTGCCGATATATCGATATTTTTTGCAAAAACATGCCCGGGCTTCCAAAAAACAATGCCCAAAGCACTATCTTTTTCGCTGAAAACAGCGCTGCATTCTTCGTTGTTTGAAATCTCCGTCATTCCCTTACAGTCCTCCGGAGGCTCCGAAACGGACGGCAGCACAATATAGCTGTACCGCGCATTTTCCGGAGAAATGCCATGGCTTAAATACAGCGAAAACACACGTTTTTTTATAATTTCACCGCTTTGTCCCTTGTTTATTTCATACCAAGAGCCACAGCGTTCACCGTCAGACATCTTAATTACTCCGGGATAGTTGATTTTATATCCGATACTGCCGTGCAGCACTGCCGTGCCGTCACTGTTTGTAATTACATCTCCGCTTTTTAGCGTCTGGTTTATGCAGGTTACGGTTTCTTTGCCTGCACTTGAATTAATACCGCAGCCAAGGGCAAAAAGTCCGTCCGAGAATACAAAATACGCCTTTTTTGCCTTAATTTGCGCATATGTTGTGTTTTCAAGAGTCACTGCCGACACTGCATTAACGCCGTCCGTCACTCCGCCGGCAAAGGGACTTCCGCCGAGTTCAAATTCATCGAGAGGAAAGCTTTCAATCTGAACCGCCGTTGTTCCGGGGATTTTTGCCCAGTCCCACACAGGAAAAATATTCTCGTATTCCCTGCCGGTACAAAGGATTTCTGTTGCGCCGTCTGCCAGGAAATACCCCTTGGTGTTCTCGCCGTTCATGTACTCCGTCTTTTTCAGCCTGTCCGAGCCGCCGCGCACACTTATATACCAATTTGGTCTGTGAACAGCAGTAAAATCAGATGTCCAAAAATGTTTGGCACGCACTTTGTAATCATCGGAAGCCGCTGCGGTTTCAAGGGCGGCAAGCTCCGTTTTTCTTATTACCTCCGGGAATTTCAAAAGCACGGACACCGCCTCGGTAACGCCGTTTTTAACAGACGAATCTACAGCGCCGTCCCGTGACAGCGAACGCCCGGCTGTGCCGAAATCAAACGTATCTCCCCTGAATATGAAGCTTTGACCGTCAAGTATAAAATCGGCATAATTATTAAGCGCCGCAGCGCTTATTTCAAATTCGGTACCGTTAAGGCAGTCAAGAATAGTATTAACTCCCGTAACAAACACATTTCCATAGCTTCCGGAATACAAAAGATTATCATGCATATGAAAGCTTTTGTCCGCCATTATTCCTACCTGCGACACGGGAAACACTTTAAGTTCATTGTTTAAAAGCCCTGCAACGTACTTTTTAATAATCTCCCTGTCGCCTGTGCACACACCCACCTTCAGCGCAGTAATAAGCTTGTCAATAAGATTTGCCCCGACATCGGGCGAACCGTGGGACAGCGACCAATCGATTTTCGGAAGTGCGCGCCTGCTTATTTCGTAAAGCTTTTTTGTATACCGGCTGTCATAAGGAAGATCAAACACCAAAATATCCGCAACCATTCGCGGTATGCAAATATCGTTATACCACCAGTTTGAGGCGCAGTGATAATCCTTTCGCGCCCAATCGCAAAGTGCGGCGTCAAGCTTTTCCTTTAAAGGTACACTGCCGAAAAAGCTGTTGCCGCGGCTTGTATACGCCTGTGCCATAAGCTGTATTTTTTTCAGAGCCGATACCGGGCCAAACCCGGCGGCACTGTCATCTACGGTATAGTCAACCGTGCTGAAAATGCCGTCATCATTGAGCTCCGACATAATTTCGGAGGGGTCAAAACCGGCTGAAAAAATGCCGTTTTGGAGTTTTGAAAGCATGTTTTTCATTCTTTTACCGCTCCTACCATTATCCCCTGAACAAAGTAACGCTGTAAAAACGGATACAGGCACAGAATCGGAACGGTAGATACAACAATTACCGCATATTTAATGGTTTCGCTTATATATGCCTGCTCAGACAGTGCAACATCGTCCATCATTGCAGATGTATCGTTTGAAATCAGTATTTCACGCAAAACAAGCTGCAGGGGGTAAAGAGTTTTCTTTTTTATATAAATCGACGCATTAAACCATGAGTTCCAGTGACCTACGCTGTAGTAAAGGGCAATACCCGCCAGTGTCGGCATAATCAGCGGAACTATAATTTTCGTAAGCAGGGTAAAGTGCCCCGCCCCGTCTATTCTTGCGCTCTCCTCAAGGCTCTCCGGCACATTGTAAAAAGCCGTTCGCAAAATAATCATATTTGTGGTTGTAATCGCTCCGGGGATAATCAGAACCAAAAGGTTATCGATAAGCCCGAGCTTTTTAATCCATAAATAAGTAGGAATTAGTCCGCCGCTAAAATACATGGTAAACATAACGATTCTGAGCAAAAGCTTTTGGTGCATAACATTTTTTCTGCTGAAAAAATATGCCGCGGCAGTAGTCATAACAATGTTAAGGGTCGTGCCGGAAATCACTACAAACGCCGTGTTTCTGTAGCCCGTTAAAATCGACGAATTTCTAAACGTCGCCTTATATGCGGCAATGGTCGGTTTTAACGGATACAGCAGCGCGCCGTCGTGCGCCATAAGTGCATTCGCATTTGAAAACGACGCAAAGACCACGTATAAAAGCGGATACAGCGTTACGGCAGTGAGGAAAAACAGCAGTATGCCGTTAATTACAATGAATATTTTTCTGCCAAGGGTTTCTTTTTTCCACATCACATTATTCCTCCTTTACCATATCGCCGTTCCGTTTACTGCCTTGCTTATGCGGTTTGCGCTGATCAGCAAAACATAGTTAATCAGTGAATTGAACAAACCCACGGCAGTCGAAAAACTGAAGTTAAAATCCTCCAAACCGCGGCGGTAAACATAACTCGAAATAACGTCTGCCGTATCATACGTAAGGGGACTGTATAAAAGTATTATCTTTTCAAAACCGACAGACATTACGGAACCGAGACGCAGTATAAGCATTATCACAACCGTAGGCATAATCTCCGGCAGCGTTATTGCAAAAAGCTGCCGCCATCTGCCTGCGCCGTCAATTTGCGCCGCCTCGTAAAGCTCATAGTTTATGCCGGTAAGTGCGGCAAGGTAAATAATCGAGTCCCAGCCGACCTCCTGCCATATTCCGGATATTACGTAAATCGGGACAAAATACTCCTTAAGTCCCAGCAAATTCACCCGGTCAACAATACCCAGAGAGGCCAAAAGCGCAGTTATAATGCCATTGTCCGCTACAAAAACCTTAATTATGCCGCATACTACAACAAGCGATATAAAGTGCGGCATGTACGTAATCGTCTGAACGGTGCGCTTTGCAAACCTGCTTTTAACCTCATTTAACATAAGGGCAAGAATAATAGGCATGGGGAAACCGAAAATTATGGTTGATACGCTTATATTAACCGTATTAAAAAGACGGCTTCCGAAATCCGCGCTTGAAAAGAAGTCAATAAAATGCTTAAGTCCTACCCATTGGCTACCCAAAATACCCTTTGTCGGAGAAAAGTTTTTAAAAGCAATCATTATTCCATACATAGGGACATACGAAAATATTATGTAATATGCCAGAATCGGCAGAAACATAAGATACAGTTTCCAGTTTACAAACCAATCCTTTTTCAGGGCAGAAAGCCCGGTATTGATTGTTTTTCTGCTTGATTTGAGTTTCATTCTAAATCCACCTATCGTTATGGTCTTTAACGCTCAAGATACTTATCGTAAGCATCCTGCATAATCTCCTTCAAACGGGGCAAGCCGCGCGCATTAAGCTCTGCTATAAACTTATCGTAATTTGAAAGCGGCTCTGCGCCTGTAATGAATTTAATATTCATTTCGTCAACATAAGAATTTATTTCGGAGTTTAACTGACCGTAATCATCGGCAGAGGGTGCAAGAAACGGCAGATTGTATTTCGGAGCGTCAGTCATATTCCATCTTTCGAATGCGTCAAACTGCTGCTGATAATCATACTGCTTTTTAACCTGAAAGCTCTTGCCCGAGGGTGACACATATGTATCATCATCCTTTACGACAGGGAAATTCTCCATATTCCTTATATAATAAAGCCCTGCCTCTGACTTGCTTAATCCGTCTTTATTACTTGTAATCAAATCGGTATATTCAAGATATCCGTCCTTTATGTTATACGTTTCGCCTTCGGTTCCGTACTGCAAAAACACCTTGCCTTCGTCGGAAAAACCGTAGTCCAAAACCTTCATCGCAAGCTCTTTGTGATTGCTGCTGCCGGCGATTGCATATCCTGCCATATACACCTGTGCGTCCTTGGAAGTAAACCTCGGAACGTCACCCTTATTTAATACCGGGAACTTAACGCCCGCAAGGTCATAGTTTGGGTCGGCTTCCTTACCGGCTGCGAGCCATCTGCCAAGACCGCCGGTTATCCAGTTAAACGAAGCGCCTGACTTTCCGTTCAGCATCTTTGCGTCCATGCCCTTTTGGTCAATGGTTGCAAGGTTTCTGTCAAGAAGACCTTCGTTGTACCACATATTCATGGTTTCAAGGAATTTTTTATACTCAGGCTCGGCATAACCGAACTTAACCTTGTTATTGTCATCGTGATACCAGCCGACCTGCATGCCGAAAGCGCCTGCAAGACCTCTGCCGAGGCTTGCTGCAGAGGCTTGAGTGGTAAGAGGAGCCTCACAGCCTTTTTTCTCTTTAAACAAACGGAGTGTCTTTGTCCAGTCGTCAATGGTTTCCGGGAGGGGAAGTCCGAGCTCGTCAAGCCAGTCTTTTCTGAACATATAACCGCTTGT
>CAJLYO010000089.1 GCA_905210885.1 uncultured Eubacteriales bacterium
CATCATTGTATGAAGTACGACTTAGGATGAAACCTGCTTTGCGGTGCGTATTATGTGCTGTGGGCAGTGTAGCCTGCCGTGAGTGGAGGCGCGCGGATAACGGATCAGACCGAAAATTCGCTCGGCCGGCGTTTTGAGGTTATAGCCGTTTGAAACCGTTTCTGCAAAAGAGGCCAAGAATTGCTAAGAATGTTGAGGAAAACTCCTAGGCTGTTTGTAAAAAAGGCGTGTAAGGGATTTCAGTGCAGTCTGAGTGGTGATCTGCCGGCGCTTGTGGCAACAAAGCGACGCGGTGCTTAATGGGAAACCGCCGTTTCGGCGACGATTCGGCGCATTGCGGAGAAATTCGGGCGGACCTAAGCTGCAAAGTTTACTTTATACGCTGCCACTGTTTTTTATTAATTTAGGAGAATTATTTTGAAAACACGAAAAAAGCGGAAAATATCCGTAAAAAACAATAATATTCCAAAGGGCAACGGCGGTAAGTGGGTTGTAATAATTGTTGTGCTGTCCTTTCTTATAAGCGTTTCAATGAACAGTCTTTCAAACGCGCTTATTCCCAGGGCAGATATCATCACCGCCCTTATAATACTTCTCATTCTTATATTAATAGGCGTTGTGTTTGATATTGTGGGTGTTGCGACAACCACCGCAAGCGAAACGCCCTTCCATTCCATGGCGTCCGGGCGCGTAAAAGCCGCTCCCCAGGCGATATGGCTTATACGAAATGCCGACAAGGTTTCAAATATGTGCAACGACGTAATCGGCGATACCGTGGGAATCGTCAGCGGTGCGGCAACGGCGGTTATCATTTCCAAAATCGTTAATTCATACAGCCTTGACGAGGCTATAATTTCACTGCTGCTAACAGGTCTTACCGCCTCGCTTACAATCGGCGGAAAGGCTTTGGGAAAAGGGATAGCCATGTCAAACGCCAACAATATAGTATATACTGCCGCATGCGTTATGCACTTTTTCACAAGTATCGGCAGAAGAAAAAAGAGTTGATTAAATGTCTGTTCTTGAAAACATAAAAAACAACGGCGACATAAGCTCAATGCCGTATGACAAAATGAAAATTCTGGCTTTGGAAATACGAAAAGAGCTTGTCCGTGTCGTATCGCAAAACGGCGGTCACCTTGCCTCAAACTTAGGGGCGGTGGAGCTTACTTTAGCACTTCACAAGTGCTATAATCCGGAGGTTGACAAGCTGATTTGGGACGTGGGACACCAAAGTTATGTCCATAAAATGCTCACCGGGCGGCTTGACAAAATGGATACACTGCGCCGCTACGGCGGATTAAGCGGCTTTACACGAACAGAGGAAAGTAAATGCGACTGCTATGACTCAGGTCACAGCAGCACCTCCGTTTCAACCGCTTTGGGCTATGCTTATGCCCGTGATTTAAACGGCGACAATTACAATGTCGTGGCGGTTATAGGTGACGGTGCGCTGACCGGCGGTCTTGCCTTTGAGGCATTTAACAATGTTTCAAGGCTTAAATCAAACCTTACAGTTGTGCTTAATAACAACGAAATGTCAATTGCGCCAAATGTGGGCGGAATTTCAAAATATTTAAACAAGCTGCGCACAGGCAAGCTGTACGCGGAAACGAAAAAGAAAATTAACAGGCGCCTTTCCCTTCTGCCTTCCGGCGATGAGATAATAAAGGGCGTGCGTCATTTTAAAGATACCATAAAATATATGTTTGTGGACGATATGTTTTTTGAACAGTTCGGTTTTAAATGCATAGGCCCCATTGACGGTCACGACATAGCCGCAATGACGGAAGCCTTTGAAATGGCAAAAAAAATTGACGGACCCGTTTTGGTGCATGTTTATACAAAAAAGGGATACGGCTACAGCTTTGCCGAAAAAAATCCCAGCAAGTTCCACGGAATAGGCAGATTTAACCCGGAAACAGGGGAGAGCATAACGGAAAACACAGGCAGCAGGCGGCTGTCCGGTGTTTTCGGAAAATGCCTTGTTTCCCTTGCCGAAAAAAATGAAAAAATTGCCGCAATAACCGCCGCCATGCCCGACGGCACGGGACTTTCGGAGTTTGCAAGCCGATTTCCCAAGCGATTTTTCGATGTGGGCATAGCGGAAGGACACGCCGTTACATTTGCCGGCGGCCTTGCCCGGGGAGGGCTTACGCCGGTTGTCGCGATTTATTCAAGCTTTCTCCAGCGCAGCTACGACAACATTATACATGATGTGTCAATGCGCGGGCTTCATGTGGTTTTTATGATTGACAGGGCAGGTCTTGTGGGCGAGGACGGCGAGTCCCACCACGGACTTTTGGATATAGCATACATGGTGCAGCTGCCCAATACGGCGGTTTTGGCGCCGTCGTGTCTGCATATGCTTTGCGAAATGACGGAATACGCCGTAAACCGTCACAGCGGAACAATTTCGGTTCGCTATCCAAAGGAAATATTCGATGTGCCAAGCGACAAACCCTTTGTTTTCGGCAAAGCGGAAATTGTCCGTGAAGGCAGCGCAATAACAATTGTAAGCTGCGGCGCAATGCTTTACTATGTTTTGGAGGCGGTAAAGCTTTCCGGAGTTGACGCGGAGGTAATAGACGTGCGCACCGTAAAGCCCATTGACCGCGAATGTATTTTAAAATCATACAAAAAAACAGGAAAAATCATAACCGCGGAAGACGGCGTAACTTTCGGCGGAATGGGCAGCCTTGTTGAGGAGATAACAGGCGGCAGGGTTGTAAAAATCGGCTATGACAATGATAAAACAGTGCCCCACGGCGACAACGCACAGCTTATGAAAAGCTGTAAAACAGACGCGCGCGGCATTGCGGATACTATATTAAAAGAGGTAGAAAACAAGTGAAAACACGCCTTGACGTATACTTAACCGAACACGGCTTTGCACAAAGCAGGGAAAGGGCAAAAAGCATAATTATGTCCGGTCATGTCTTTGTAAACAATCAGCGCAGCGATAAAGCCGGCGACATCGTGCCGGAGGGCGCACTGGTGGAAGTGCGCGGCGGTGAGCTTAAATATGTAAGCCGCGGCGGCTTAAAGCTTGAAAAGGCGGTTTCGGAATTTTCCCTTGATTTAAAAGATAAAATATGCATGGACGTAGGCGCATCAACAGGCGGTTTTACCGACTGCATGCTGCAAAACGGCGCCTCAAAGGTGTATTCCGTGGACGTAGGCTACGGTCAGCTTGCATGGAAACTCAGAAGCGATAAGCGGGTTATAAACATGGAGCGCACAAACATACGCTATGTCACGGACGAACAGGTGCCGGATAAGCTTGACTTTGCGTCAATTGACGTTGCTTTTATTTCATTAAAACTTGTACTGCCGGTGGTTAAATCGCTGCTGTCCGACAGCGGCACGGGCGTTGCCCTTATAAAACCGCAGTTTGAGGCAGGCCGCGAAAAGGTAGGCAAAAAGGGCGTTGTACGCGACCCGGCGGTTCATGCCGAGGTTATACAAAACGTTCTTGATTTCACACGTGACATGGGACTTAAGATAAGCGCCGTCACATTTTCTCCCATAAGGGGACCGGAAGGCAACATTGAATATTTAATGTACTTTTCCAAAGACGGCGAAAACAACGAAATAGATGTTGAAGGTATCGTAAAACAGTCACACGAGGTGGCAATATGAGTGAAAAGCTTAAAACAATCGCCCTTGTACCGAATATTTTAAAAGACCCGGAACTTAAAGCAGCGTCCGTTATCGCCGGAATAGCTGCCGAATGCGGTGTTGTTCCCCTTGTTTCCGCGGAGCTTTCCGGCAGGGTGGAGCATGCCCGTTCAGCTTCGCATTCCCAAATGTCGGAGGCTGATATGATAGTAACTCTCGGCGGCGATGGTACACTGCTTTCCGCCGTGCATGAGTTTGAAAATACAAAATCGGCATTTTTGGGTATAAACCACGGCAATCTGGGATTTTTGACGGAAATAGAAAAAAACAGCCTTAAGGAATTCCGCGAGATTTTAAACGGCGGCTACACTACCGCAAGCCACCTTACGATAAATACACAGCTCGGCTGTGACACATACACCGCGTTAAACGACGCAACAATTCACCGTGACGCAATGGCAAGCATGATAAAATTCAGGGTAAGCATTAACGGCGAGCTTTTGTATACAATATGCGCCGACGGAATAATTATTTCCACCCCCACCGGTTCTACGGCATATTCCCTTTCGGCGGGCGGCCCCATAGTCGACCCCACCGTGGACGTAATTATTCTTACGCTTATATGCCCCCACGATTTAAACACACGCTCCATTTTGGTTCCGGGGTCAATGAAAATAACGGTTGAAATACTGGAGGCGTCGGCACAAGCGGCGGTTAACTTTGACGGGTACCGTGCCGTTACGGTTAAAAGCGGTGATTTTTTAAATGTAACGTCGGGCGATAAAATAAAACTTGTGAGAACATGCGAAAGCTCGTTTTATAAAAGACTTAAGGAAAAACTGTTTTAGTAGGAGGAAAGCAATGACAAAGAATGAAAGACGCAGGATAATAGCGGAGCTTATCGAAAGCAAACCTATTGTCCGTCAGGAGGACATTGCGGATTTTTTTGTAAAAAAAGGAGTGCCCGTAACCCAGGCTACAATATCCCGAGATATCCACAGTATGGGCCTTGTAAAGCAGAATATTAACGGAACGCTGAGGTATGTTGTACCCAAAAGCGTTTCCGCAGGCGAAACAAACCAGAAGCTTGCGGAGGTGTTTGCAAACTGCGTTCTGACCGTTGACTGCGCAAAAAATATTGTTGTTTTAAAGACGTTAAGCGGTATGGCTCAGGCGGCTGCATCTGCAATAGACAATCTGCACGACTCCGTTGAAATTGTGGGCTCGATAGCCGGCGACGACACCGTTATGGTTGTTATGCGCACCGACGCGGACGCGGATATGATGCAGGCAAAATTTTTGGAAATGAAAAAATAGTGTTATGAGGGTTTTTCTATGTTGCTTAATTTGCATATAAAAAACGTTGCTGTAATCAGTGAACTGAATATTGAATTTTCGGGCGGCTTTTCTGCTATGACAGGTGAAACCGGCGCCGGAAAATCAATTATAATAGACGCAATAAACATGGTTTTGGGCGCACGTATGGGCAAGGATATTATAAGATACGGGGAGGACCGCGCCCTGTCAGAGGCAGTTTTTGCCGTTGATAACCCCGAAACCGAGGAATTTCTCGCCGAAATAGGTCACCAAGACGAGGACGGCACGGTTATAGTAAGCCGTGAGCTGTGCACGGACGGAAAAAGCATATGCCGCATAAACGGCAGAATGACCACTGCCTCGGTTTTGCGCGACCTTGCAAAAACACTTGTTAACATTCACGGACAGCACGACAGCCAAACTCTGTTGAATCCGTCAAAACATATTAAATTTCTGGACAGCTTTGCGGAAACGAACGAACTTATAAAGCAGTATAAGGCAATATATGACGAAAGAAAAGAACTTATTTCGGAGATTGAAAAACGCTCTTTAAACGAACAGGAACGCCTTCAGAGAATAGATATACTGAAGTTCCAGGCAGACGAAATCGCCGCCGCGGAATTGGAGGATATCGATGAAGAGGAAAAACTCGAGGAACGCCGTGAGTTTTTGGATAAAATCAGCACAATCACCTCCGTTGTAAACGGAACGTTAAAACGTCTGACAGAGGCAGACGGCTGCGTCTACGACAGGATTGCAAGAATTTCCTCGGAATTTGACGGGATTTCCGAATACAGCGACGAGCTTGCGGAAATTGCACGGCGCTTAAACAGCGTTACCGTGGAAATCGAGGATATCGGCTACACCGTTTCGTCCTTTGCGGACGAAATGAGCTACAGCCCGGACGAGCTTGACAAAATATACAGCCGTTTAAGCACAATTCACGGTCTTGAAAAAAAATACGGCATCGATATAAAATCAATACTTGAATATTACGCCGAAATTACGGCACAGTTAAACGACGCGGTTAATAATGACGAAATAACAGATAAGCTGAAAAAACAACTTGTGGAAACGGAAAGCCGCTTAAAAGGCGCGGCAGACAAGCTTACAGAGGCACGGCGCAGCGCTGCGGCGGTTTTGGAGCAGAAAATAAAAGAGCAGCTTGCACAGCTTGACATGCCGGGCAGTGAATTTAAGGTAGACATCACGCCCTGCGACTACACGCCGGAGGGCTGTGATAAGACGGAATTTTTAATTTCCGCAAACGTCGGCGAAATTCCCAAGCCTTTAAGCAAAATTGCCTCGGGCGGCGAAATGTCAAGGGTTATGCTTGCCATAAAATCCATACTTTCCGATGCGGACGACGTAAACACAATGATTTTCGATGAAATTGATACGGGCGTCAGCGGACGTGCCGCCGGCAAAATCGCCGAAAAGCTGCGTGCCGTGGCAAAAAACAAGCAGGTTTTGTGCATAACCCACCTTGCACAGCTTGCATCTAAGGCGGATAATCATTACCTGATAGAGAAAAATGTAACTGACGGAAAAACCGCAACCACAGTGACACTGCTGTCGGAGCAGCGGAGAATTGAGGAAATAGCGCGCATAATGGGCGGCTCGCAGGTAACACAGACAACCCTCGATGCCGCACGTGAGCTTATAGAAAACAGATAGGGGTAATTATTTTGAAACAGACAGGCGTTGTTTCAGAGGTTAAAGACGGTATTGCAGCGGTGCGCTTTGTGCGGAGCTCCGCATGCGGTGAAAACTGCGCAATGTGCGGCGGCTGCGACAAGCGTACGTCAGTTGTAAACGCGAAAAACGGTATAGGCGCAGCCACCGGGGACAGGGTTGTTATCGAAACAGATACCGGCATGGTTCTTGCCGGTGCGTTTTTCGCATATATTGTACCGATAATTCTTATGTTTTTAGGTTATGACACGCTCGGCTGCGTGGGTGCAGTTTTTGGGTTCCTCCTCCCTTTTATAATTTTT
>CAJLYO010000090.1 GCA_905210885.1 uncultured Eubacteriales bacterium
TACTTGCAGTCCCTTACCGGAAACGGAATTTTAAAGGGTGATAATAATTGCTTCCGTCCGAAGGATTATGTTACCAAGGCAGAGGCAGCATGCTTTTTGAGCGCTGTTGCCGACAAGGTAAACGAGTGGGGTAAATATTATGAACCGTACAGTCAGATTAATAAATAGGTTAATAAGAATAGCGGCGTCTGTTATAACAGGCGCTGCTATCTGCGCCTCCGGGTGCTTTGCGGATTATATAAATCCCGATACATCGGATTGGTTTGCATATGTTCTTCCGAACAGGCAGGCAATTAAGGGCACGGTTTTGGATGCCTCACGGTATTTGGACGCCCCTGCCGGAAAGCACGGCTTTGTTAAAACAGCCGGTGACGGGCTTGTGTTTGCCGACGGTACGAAGGCGCAGTTTTGGGGTGCGAACATTTCCGCTCAGGCAATATTTACGGAAAAGAAAAATATTGACGAGATTGTGGACGTTATTACCTCTATGGGGTATAATGTTATACGCTTTTCCCATCTTGACACATACTGGTCAGACCCCAATATTTTCGGAACGGGCAGCGACAGAGGAGATACAAGCAAGCTTGACCCGGAGATGCTTGACCGTTTTGAATATTTTTGGGCAAAGCTTAAGGAAAAGGGTGTTTACACGTTTTTCGATTTAAAATATCTGCGCATGCCCTCGGAGGAGGAGGTAGGCTCCGAAAGTTACGCCGGTATGCCGGCAGGTTTAACCGCCGTGGATTATTTTGACGAAAATCTTATGAATGTGGTTAAAAAATACGCGGATCAGCTTTTAAATCATGTAAATCCCTACACCGGTACAACCCTTGCAACAGACCCGTGCGTTGCGGCAATCAGCATTTCAAACGAGGACACAATTTTCTGCGAGTCATGGTACTATTTTTGCATGCAGACCTCCGGGCACTATTTCGGACTTATGAGCAACGGTTTTACGGAGTGGGCGTTTGAAAAATACGGTACTCTTGAAAATATTGACGCTGCGTGGTCGGCGGGCGGTGAGCCGGGGCTTTCGGACACGGAAAAGCAGGAGAAGGTGTTTTATGTAACCAGTGACTACTACAAACGAAGCGATTACAGCCGCGAGCGCGTCCGCGATATACGCGAGTATTTTTCCTATAAAATGCAGGCGTACTACGCGGAGATGAAACGGTATTTAACCGAGGAAACAGGGCTTAAGGTTCCGTTAATCGGCAGTAATCTTTACGCTCCCCATGCGGAGATTTACGCATATGACAAAGCCGGCATGGATATAATCGACCAGCATATGTACTACAGCCACCCGGTAGGTTCAAGCTTTTGGTATAATGAGGGTGCGGATTTAAGCAGCGAAAGCTTTGTGCCCATAATAAAAAATCCGTCGGCGCATATTGTAACAAGGCTTGCAAAAAATGTTGTGTACAATAAGCCTTATTTTGCAACGGAGTGGTGCAATGCAATGCCGTCCGATTACCTTGCGGATACGAATTACACCGTTGCGGCGTACGGCGCTTTGAACAACTGGAACTTAATACAGTATGAGCTTACAAACAACTACCCTTTGCCCATTGAATCGCAGATGGGAAACGGGACAATTGTTTCGTATAACAATCCGGCGTATATTGTCACCGCACCGGCAAGCGCGGCGCTGATACTGGGCGGTCACGTTGCCGAGGCAACAGGCACTTACGCAATTAACGCAAGTATGGATGATATTTTCTACAGGGATTACCGCCCTGCCCTTGATGACAGGCTTTGCTATGCCGGAAAAGTCGGACTTACATTTGATAATAATGACGAGGGCGTGAAAAAGGATAATTATAAATTCAGCGGAAAAATCGCCGGTAAAACCGTACGTTCTTTAACAAATCAGCTTTCCATGAATTTTGACGACGGAGTTTTCACGGCGAATACCGAAAAATCAAAAATTGCCGCAGGGTTTATAAGCGGAAGACAGTTTAATCTGGGCGGCGTTAAAATCCGCACGGATAACGATTACGCGTCAGTTGCGGTGACAAGCGCGGACGGCAAAAATATCGAAAATTCCGAAAGCATGCTTATAACCACTCTTGCACGGTTCAGAAACAAGGGAACCGTTTTAAACGGAAGCACAAATAAGCTGGAAAAAGTCGGCGGCGGCAGCATTTACCTCGAGCCGGTGAGCGCGGAGATAGTCATTCCGTCACAGGTTGAATTGACGGCATACGCACTGGATTCGGCAGGCGCACGTACAGCTGAACTTCCGGTTTATAAGGACGGCAGCGGAAACACAGTTATAAAGACCGACGGAAAATACAAGGCGTGCTGGTACGAACTTGTGAAAAAACAGACAAACGGTGTAAGCATAAGCGCCGACAGGGCGAAAAAATCAATAACCGTTTCGGGAAAATCGAAGGGAACGGTTTTTGTAAAAGCGGAATACGGCGGACAAATCGTGTATACCGATGCAAAAAGCGCGGCAGACGGACGCTTTGAATTTGAATTTAAATATTCAGCCGCCGGAAATTACAAAATCACCGTGCGCACCGATGAAGGATTATATAGCGAAACGGTTGCGGTGTTGTCAGACATTGAAACGCCGGAAATTTCCGTTGACTACGGCGAAAAATCCGTAAGGGTAACAGGCAGTGCGGAAGGCATGGGCAATGTTTGGATAAAAGTTACCGACCCCTTCGGCGAACTTTTGTATATTGACGGACAGCAATCCGAAAATTACGACTTCCGCTTCGGTTATGACGAAAATAAAAACGGGGTTTACAAAATCGAGCTGCGCCCGGAAAAAGCACGGGAGACAACAGAATTTTTTGCTTATGTAAATTCCGATACCGGCATAGAAAAGGCGGTATTTCACACCGAGGGCGGAACGGTTACGGCAGAGTTTTCGTCAAAAAGGATTTTCGCGGCAATGCTTGCGGCGTATGATGACGGAAAACTTGTGGAAACTCAAAACACGTTCGGTGACGGAAAATGCCGTGTATCTCTGCCTTACAACAAGGGTTACAGATACAAGCTGTTTGTGTTTGACGGCTTTGAAAATATCAGACCGATTTTTGACGTACAGAATTATTAATTTATACAACGAGGTGTTAAAATGAACAAAATCAAAATTTCCGGACAGTGGCAGCTTTACTACTTTGAGCAGTACGAGCGTGAGTCGGTAAACCCGGGTGACCTTGACGGCAGAAGCAGCATACCGTGCACTGTGCCCGGCAACGTTGAGCTTGAGCTTATAAAACAAGGAATTTTGCCCGAAGATATTTACATGGGTCAGAATATCCGCCTTACGGAGGATTATGAAAAATACGAGTGGTGGTATGAAACAAAGATAACCATGCCGGAGATTAAGGGAAAGGCGTATCTGTATTTTGAAGGTGTTGATACGCTGGCACAGTACTGGCTTGACGGCGAGAAAATCGGAGAATCGGAAAACATGCTTATTCCGGTTAAGCTTCCGATAAATAACCCTGTTCCGGGTAAGACATACACTCTGCATGTTCGTCTGCGTTCCCCCATAATCGAATCGGGTAAAATCCCCTTTGACATGCTAAGCTGTGTAAGAAGCTGGCAGGCGACAATAGACGAGTCGCTGCCTATAAGAAAGGCGCGCCATTCCTACGGCTGGGACATCATGCCCAGAGCCGTAAGCGCCGGAATATGGAAGGACGCATATATTGTTGACGAGGGAAATTGCGACTTTAATCAGTTAGCATATTTTACAAAGAATTTTGCCAACATGGAGTGCCATGCGACCATGATTACGTTTTTCTACGAGATGAACGGTCTGCCTGAAAAAGGCACGGAAATCGAAATTCACGGTGTATGCGGCGAGTCGGAATTTTACTGCCGCCGCCCGGTTAACTTTAAGGCAAGGGCGGAGGATATCGTAATAGAAAATCCAAAGCTTTGGTGGCCTAAGGGTTACGGCGAGCCTAACCTTTACAAAACTGCCGTAAGAATGTTAAACGGCGGCGAGGTTATGTCGGAGCGCACCTTAAACGTGGGTATCAGAAAAGCAGAGCTTAAGCGCACGGACACAACGGACGGCAAAAACGGTTACTTCGGTTTTATAATCAACAATGTTCCGGTTACGGCGTACGGCACAAACTGGGTTCCCCTTGACGCTTTTCACAGTCGCGAGCACGACAGATACGACAAGGCGCTTGAAATGCTTGACGATATCGGTTGTAACATAGTAAGATGGTGGGGCGGAAACGTGTACCCCGAACAGAAATTCTATGATTTCTGCGACAGCCACGGTATTATGGTATGGCAGGATTTTGCTATGGCATGCGGAACATATCCCCAGGACGATGAATTTGCGGAAAAGATGAAAAAAGAGGTTGAGGCGGTTGTGCGCCTGTACAGAAATCACCCTTCTCTTGTTTTGTGGGCGGGTGACAACGAATGTGACCAGATGACATGGCAGTTTACAGGTGAAAAGGAAAACAGGCTTACCCGCGAGATTCTGCCGGAGGCAGTTGCGAGAAACGACCAGTTAAGGAGCTATCTGCCTTCGTCGCCGTACATTGCAAAGGGTCACTTTGACAATGAAATTTCGGAGCGGCATTTATGGGGACCGCGCGACTTTTACAAGGCGGACTACTACAAAAATACTCCGGCGCATTTTGCAAGCGAGCTTGGCTATCACGCCTGCCCGTCGCCTGAATCGGTTAAAAAATTCATTTCCCCCGACCAGGTTTGGGGTGATATAAATAACAGCGCCGACTGGATTTTGCATTCATCCGATCAGGGCGGAAACAATTCCAGAATGAAGCTTATGGGACAGCAGATTAAACAGCTTTTCGGCTGCGAGCCGAAAACTTTAGAGGAGTTTTCTTTTGCGTCTCAGATTTCCCAGGCAGAGGCAAATAAGTTTTATATCGAGCTTTTCCGCTGCAACAAGCCTGTAAAAACAGGACTTATTTGGTGGAACCTGATTGACGGCTGGCCGCAGTTTTCCGATGCGGTTGTTGACTGGTATTATGATAAAAAGATTGCGTATTATTACATAAAACGCGTTCAGCAGCCTGTGTGCGTAATGGTAAGCGAAATGGAATGGTGGCATCATAATATCGTTATTACAAATGATACTTTAAAGGAAGTAAGCGTGAAATACAAGGTTACGGACGCCGATACAAAAGAGATTTTGGCGGAAGGTACCTGCTGTATTCCGGCGAACGGTATTGAAAAGGCAGACAGCATAAGCCTTTATTATTCGGATAAAAAGATGCTGCTTATAGACTACGAGGTTGACGGCAAAGCGTATAAAAATCATTATCTTTGCGGTTTGCCGCCCTTTTCGCTGGAACAGTATCATAAATGGTATGATATGCTGGAGATTAATAAATAATCATATGCTGTAGTCATTTGAGTAATGTTCTCTTGCCGTGTCAAGCAGGGTTTGCAGCGTGATTCCGTCAAGGTAATCGCATATGGTTTTATAAAGACCCTGCCACAGCGGCAGAGTGGGACAAACGGCGCTTCGGTCACAGCTTACCGGTTCGTCTTCAAGACAGGCGACAGGTGCAAGACTGCCTTCTGTCAGCTCCAGAATTTCTCTTACGGTATAATCCGCCGGCTTTCTTGCAAGCATATAACCTCCCTGAAAGCCGCGGCTTGCCTTAAGATAGCCTGCCTTGCACAGTGAGGGAACAATCTGCTCAAGATATTTTTTTGATATGTCCTGACGTGCGGCTATGTCCTTTAATGCGACGTAGCCGCCGTTTTCATGTTCAGCCAAATCAATCAGCATGCGCAGTGCATAACGTCCCTTTGTGGAAATTTTCATGTTGTTCACCTTCCAAATACTATAATACAATATGTTTAGTAGGTTTGCAAATTTTAAATATGCGGCAGAACGTATCTGCCGCGTTTTTTAAAACATGCTGGTCTGGGACTCTTTGATAAAACAGCCCACAGCCGGAATATTTTTTGTTTTGTAGTACTTTAAGTCCTCTGCGCCGAACTGCTCCGGTGTGAGAACATCTTTTAAATGCGCCGCTTTTTTCAGCGTCATAACCGCAACGCCCTGGGAATCGCGGGTTGTTTTAACCGGAACCGCGGAGGTGTTAAACGCCAGCGCTTTTCCTACGGTCGAAATTGCCACAAGCTCAATGTCCTCCTCGAGAAATATAAGCTTTACAATTGGGGAAGCCGCCGAAAACGCCTTTGCAAGTTTTTTGCGGTTTAATTTTGTTTCGTAATTTTTAACCGGTGTTTTTGTCATCTTTCCATTTTCAAAACAGAAAAGCATATAGCCGTGAAAGTCTGTTGTAACGGTCATGCCCACAACATGCTCGCCTTCGTCCATTTTTAGGTATGACGGCAGATATTCGCCGAGCTGGCTTGCTTTGCCGTCCGAAACCTCGTGAGTTTTAAGCTTATATGCGTTGCACATATTTGTGAAAACTATCATTTCGGATTTGTTTACGGTGTCAAATTCGCTTACGATTTCATCACCGTCTTTAAGTTTTTGCGCGCCGGAGGTTCTGAGGGAAACATGGCTGATTTTTTTCAGGTAGCCGTCACGGGTTAAAAACAGCTTTAAGGGATAATCCTCAATTATTTCCTCCTCGTTGTATTCGGTAATTTCCTCCGCGGAAATTACGGCGGTTTTGCGCTCCTTGCCGTATTTTTTGCTTATTTCCTTAAGCTCCGAAATTATTATTTCCTTAACCTTTTCGTCAGAACCTAAAATCGCACGGAGTGATGCAAGCTCGTCTATTAGGTTTTCAATATCTTCGGTGCGTTTTAGAATATATTCTCTGTTTAAGTTTCTCAGCTTTATTTCCGCAATGTATTCAGCCTGGACGTCATCGATTCCGAATCCTTCCATAAGGTTCGGAACAACGTCCGCTTCATACTGAGTTTCGCGGATAATCTTAATTGCCTTGTCT